>DATNDM010000531.1:0-2682 GCA_035553235.1 Pyrinomonadaceae bacterium
AAAATCATTGCCGATTGCCAATTGCCGATTGCCGATTTCTTTTCGCTCACCAAGACAATCGGCAATTGGCAATCGGCAATTGGCAATGTGACTACTTCTTGTGCTGATCGATATAGTTATAAGCGTCCCGCACACTCTGAATCTTCTCAGCGTCTTCGTCGGGAATCTCAATTCCAAACTCTTCTTCAAAACGCATCACGAGTTCAACCGTGTCCAGCGAGTCAGCGCCGAGGTCGTCGATGAATCTCGCATTCGGCGTGACCTCATTTTCATCGACACCTAGCTCATCGACGATAATCTGTTTTACCTTGTTCTCGATCTCTTGATCGGGCATCGTGTTTGCTCCTCTGTGAGTTTAATTAAACTACTCAATCTACGCAGCCAGGGCCGCGCTTGTTGTCTCCAAGCTCGCTGCGTCCTCCACGTTCAGCATCTTCACGTCGCGACTGATCTGACGCATAAGACCTGACAAAACTTTTCCCGGTCCGGCTTCGACAAACGTATCGACGCCGCCGGCTATCAGCAACTGCATCGACTCGACCCAGCGCACGGGTGCTGAAACCTGCCGCACCAGCGCGTCGCGTAATTCATCGGGCGCGGTGGTCGCACGCGCATCGACGTTCGTCACGACCGGAATCGCCGGTTGCTTGAAACTCAGCGTCGCTAAATCAATGGCGAGCCTGTCCTGCGCCGGCTTCATCAGCGCGCAATGAAACGGCGCGCTCACTTTCAACTTAACCACTTTCCGCGCAACGCCACTCAACATCTCAACCGCACGATCGACCGCTTCCGTGTTACCCGCGATCACTGACTGGTTCGGCGCGTTGAAGTTTGCAATCGAACAAACCTGATCACCCCGCGCTTCCGCACAAATCCGCTCGATCGCGTCGAGCTCGCCGCCAATCACCGCAGCCATCGCGCCCGTGCCGACCGGCACAGCTTCCTGCATGTAGCGTCCACGCGCGCGCACCGTGCGCACAGCGTCCGGCAAACTCAAAGCGCCCGCTGCCACAAGCGCCGAGTATTCACCTAAACTATGTCCCGCGACAAATCCGGGCGCCGCCATCCCTGTTTCCTGCATCGCACGGAACGCTGCCACAGAAACCGTGAGAATCGCCGGCTGGGTGTTCTCAGTTAACTGTAAATCTTCAGCCGGACCCTCGAAACACAGTCGCGAAATCGCAAAGCCTAACGCGTCATCAGCTTCTTCAAAGACCTGCCGGGCTACCGGAAACTTTTCTGCCAAATCCTTTCCCATCCCAGGGGCTTGCGATCCCTGCCCGGGAAAGACCAAAGCCATTCGCAGATTACGCAGACTATTCTGTGTCATCCGTGTAATCTGTGGACTACCATCGCATCAACACGGCGCCCCACGTCGCGCCGCCGCCAAACGAAGCCATCAACACCAGATCACCTTCTTTGATCCGTCCAGCTTCGACGCACTCGTCCAGCGCGATCGGAATCGACGCCGACGACGTATTGCCGTGCACCGCGATGTTCGAATACACCCGCGACATATCGACGTTCAAACGATCCGCGACCGCTTCAGTAATTCTCTGGTTTGCCTGGTGCGGAATGAACAAGCTGATGTCGTCAGACTTTACGCCGGCCTGTTCGAGCACTTCGCGCGAGATCTCGGCCATCGAGCGAACCGCAACCTTGAACAGCTCGTTGCCTTTCATCTTGAAGTAGTGATCGCCGGCCGCGAGCGTCTCGGCAGTCGGTTTACGACGCGTGCCGCCGCCGGGTGAAAAAAGCTGCTCTTCGTAACGGCCGTCAGACTTGATCTTGCTCGCGAGAATGCCGCGGCCAGTGTCAACTGGTCCCAACACCGCCGCCCCTGCGCCATCGCCAAACAACACGCACGTCTGGCGATCAGTGTAATCAACGTACTGCGTCAGGATCTCAGCGCCGACGACGACCACGTGTCGCACCTGGCCCGTTTTGATCATCGAATCAGCCAGCGACACGCCGTATAAAAATCCTGAACAGGCGGCCACGATGTCCATCGCGGCGGCGTTGTTTGCGCCGAGTTCTGCCTGAACGATGCAGCCCGTCGACGGCAATATCTGGTCGGGTGTAACGGTCGCGCAAAGGAGCAGATCGATGTCGGCGGGATCGAGGCGCGCACGCTCGATTGCCTGCCGTGCAGCACGCACCGCAAACATCGACGTGTATTCATGCGGCGCTGCCTTGCGACGCTGCTTGATTCCCGTGCGCGTTGTGATCCACTCGTCAGAAGTCTCGACAATCGTCTCGAGCTCTTCGTTCGTCAGAATGCCTTCCGGGTAAGAGTGACCTGTACCCAGAATTCCAGCGCGGTGATTTAGCATCAAATCCTCAGATTACTACAAGTATCCACAGATTACACAGATATACGCAGACTATTCTCTATGTCTGTCTGCGTAATCTGTGGATGGTTTATTCCCTCTTCAATCCGTTCGGCCGTGCGTTTCTCGGAAAACTCTTTCACACTCCGAATCGCGTTTCGGATCGCACGTGCGTTCGACCGTCCATGACCGATCACAACGATGCGACTAACTCCCAACAACGGCGCGCCACCATACTCCGTGTAGTCGAGCCGCTTCTTGATACTTCGAAACGCCGGCTTCGCCAGCATCGCGCCCGCTTTCGTGACCGCGGTCGACGTCAGCTCACGTTTCAACATCGACAACATCGCCT
>DATNDM010000532.1:0-6630 GCA_035553235.1 Pyrinomonadaceae bacterium
TGTTAAGCGCTTCTTTCAACCTCGTCGGAAACATCGTCACCAGCATCGTCAAAGCATTCTTCGTCGTGTTCACCATGTACTACCTGTTTCGTGACTCCGACAAAATCGTCGACAAGCTGCCCGACGCACTTCCGCTCAGCCGCGAACAAAGCGAGGTCCTCATCTCCCGAACACAGCAGGTGGTGAACGCCAGCGTCTATGGCGTCATAACTATTGCGCTGCTCCAGGGAGTTCTCGCGGGCCTTGCTTACTGGATACTGGGAATTCCATCGCCATTGTTGTGGGCGGTGCTGACTGGTTTCGTGTGCATGATTCCGATTGCCGGATCGTTTCTCGTGTGGCTGCCACTCGCGATTTACCTGATAGCGACGGGCCACTGGGTTAAAGCAGTGCTGTTGATCGTTTGGGGTACCCTGGTGATCAGCACCATCGACAACTTGTTACGCCCGAAGCTCGTCGGGAACCAAACGCGGCTACACGAACTCTTCATCTTCTTTTCCGTGCTGGGCGGCATCAGCGTCTTCGGACTACTCGGCATCGTGCTGGGCCCGGTCGTGCTGGCGATCACTCTCGGTCTGCTTCAGACCTTCAGTCGCAGTTCCCTATCAAGCAGAGCTGCGTGACTAAAAAACAATTCTACCGACATAAAGCCGTAGGCCGTTGTCGCCGACAATGCACGCCACCGGAGGAGTGAAATTATGCGTTGGCGAGGCGAACGGCAGAGCACGAACATCGAGGATCGACGCGGTATGTCCGTCGGCAGAGTCGCCGTCGGCGGTGGTCTGGGAACGGTCGTGATTATGATCCTCGCGCTGCTTTTCGGTGTGAATCCGCAGCAGTTGTTCGAGCAAGTACCTACCGATCAACAACAGCCGGGCGTGCAAAGCTCGCGTCCACAAAATCCGCAGCAAGACGAGCTGAAACAATTCGTCGCGGTGGTCCTGGCGAAGTCTGAAGACGTTTGGACCGACGTGTTTCGTCAGAACGGCCGGCAGTATCGCGAGCCGACGCTGGTGTTGTTTACGGATCAGGTGCGCTCGGCGTGTGGGATCGCAGGTGCTGCTGTTGGTCCATTCTATTGTCCGGGCGATGAGAAGGTTTACATCGATCTTGGGTTTTATGAACAACTGCGGCGCGAGTTCAATGCGCCGGGAGATTTCGCGCAGGCGTATGTCGTCGCGCACGAAGTCGGTCATCACGTGCAGAAGCTACTCGGGATTTCGGAGCGGGTTGATCGCTTGCAGGGGCAGGTAAGCGAGGTTGAAGCAAATCAGTTATCGGTGCGATTAGAGTTGCAGGCTGACTTCTTTGCGGGTGTGTTTGCGCGCTACGTGCAGAACCAGGGACTGCTCGAGGCGGGCGATGTTGAAGAGGCGTTACGAGCCGCGAGTGCCGTGGGTGACGATCAAATACAGCGACGGACGGCTGGGTATGTGGTGCCTGATTCGTTTACACACGGGACGTCAGAGCAGAGGTTGCGGTGGTTCAAAAAGGGCTACGATACCGGAGATATACGACAAGGCGACACCTTCAGCGCGCGCAGTTTGTAACCACGGATAAACACGGATTCACTCAACCTCAACGCCTCCGGGAGTCATTTATCAACGGCTATGCTGTTTGTGGTTTTATGCCTTTTTCTGGCTAAAGAAACGAAACAATTCGAGCGCCTCGGAAGTATAGAGACGCATGACTCCCGCAAATCCCCTGAGAGTATGGCCCGGCATCGTCGCCGTGGTGCTGCAATGGCTCGCCCGCTTTGGGATCAAAGCCGTCATCCCCGGAATCAAAGGCTTCGGTCGAGGCATGATGGTGTCGTTCGTCTTCACGATCGCCCTCATTGTCTGGTGGACGTTCTTCAGTCGCGCGAGCCGCAAGGAACGCTTCGGCGCGCTCGGCCTGATAGTCGCGGCGCTCGGCGCAACGTGGCTCTTCAGACACGAATCGATGTGGCTGCCGTGGTTATTGGCCTACGCGATCCCGTTTCTGAGTCTCACGTTTGTCATCTGGGCAGTGGCAACACGTCGACTGCCCGATCGGATACGGCACGCGACGATGGTTGCGACCATTCTGATCGCGTGCGGCGCCTGGTTGTTCGTCAGGCAAAACGGCATCAACGGCGATCACCAGGCTGACTTTGGCTGGCGCTGGTCAAAGAGCTCGGAAGAACGGCTTCTCGCCGAAACTACAAACGAACCAGCGCAACCAGCCGCAGCAACAGTAGCAACTCCCGCGACGATAACCGCAATCGCATCACCTTCACCATCGCCATCACCGCAAGCGTCGAAGAGTCCCGCAGCGGTCGCAGAGACACGCGCCGAGTGGCCCGGCTTTCGCGGGCCGCGTCGCGATGGAGTTGTTCGTGGCGTCCGTATCGACCCTGACTGGTCAGCAAAACCACCCGTGCAGATGTGGCATCGACCGGTTGGACCAGGCTGGTCGTCGTTCGCAGTGCGCGGCGATTTCTTCTACACGCAGGAACAGCGCGGCGACAACGAGGTCGTGGCTTGCTACAAAGCCTCAACGGGCGAACCTGTATGGACGCATCGCGACGCAGCCCGGTTCTTCGAATCGAACGGCGGCGCTGGACCACGCGCAACACCGACACTCAGCAACAATCGGGTCTACACTTTCGGCGCGACGGGAATCCTCAACGCGCTGGACGCGAATACCGGCAATGTCTTATGGACGCGAAATGTCTCGTCCGATAGCAACACGAAAGTCCCGTTCTGGGGCTTCTCGAGTTCGCCACTCGTGATCGGCGACCTCGTGATCGTCGCGGCTTCCGGTCAACTCGTCGGTTACGACGCAGCCACCGGCAATCGTCGCTGGCTTGGACCACAGACTGACGGCAGCTACAGTTCGCCGCAGCTCGCCACCATCGACGGCGTGCAGCAAGTGTTACTCATCACCGCCTCCGGCACGACGAGCGTTACGCCTAATGATGGCAAGCAGCTTTGGATGGACACGTGGTCCGGCAACAGCATCGTCCAACCCGGGATCACTCCGGAAGGCGACGTGCTGATCACCAGCCAGGACAACGGCACGCGCCGCATTGCTATCGCGCACGACGCGAGCGGCTGGTCCGTGCATGAGCGTTGGACCTCAAACGGTCTCAAGCCTTATTTCAACGACTTCGTGGTCCATAAAGGTTACGCCTATGGTTTCGATGGCCGGATCCTCGCCTGCATCGATCTGAAAAACGGTGAGCGCAAGTGGAAAGGCGGACGCTACGGCAACGGTCAGCTCGTGCTACTGCCCGATCAGGATCTGTTGCTGGTGTTGTCTGAGGAAGGTGAGCTCGTGCTCGTGAACGCGACGCCGGATCAATTCACGGAGCGTGCGAAGGTGGAGGCGCTGCAAGGTAAGACGTGGAATCATCCGGTGATCGTCGGCGACATCCTGCTGGTCCGCAACGGTGAAGAGATGGCCGCGTATCGACTACCGCTTGCCCAATAGGACCGACAAACCATCCACAGATTACGCAGACTGTTTTGAAATTTCTGTGTAATCTGTGGATGGTTTTATTTCTTTTTGCTTCGTTGTGGCTGAATGGTTTCGAATCTCTGGTTGCCGATGTGATAGCGCTGCCAGTCTTTATAATCGAAGTGCCACCACTCCGCTTCGTACACCGTGAATCCCTCGGCTTCCATTGCTGAGCGCAACAGATCTCTATGCCAGCGCTGGAGTGAAGTGCCGCCCGGATAATCCGGGTGAGCGCGGTCCGTCGTTTCGTCGTACGTGCTCACCATCTCGATCGGCTTTCCCGTCTTCAAATCATAAAGACTGAGATCGACGGCGGCGCCGCGATTGTGACGCGAGCCTTTCGAAGGGTCGGCGACAAAGATTTTCTTGTCGTCCGGTGTCGCCTCCCAAAAAACTTTCGTGACATACCACGGTCGGTAACCATCATGAACCAGCAATCCGTAACCCAACGGCTTTAACTTCTGACTGACGCGCACGAGAGCTTCCGCGGGCGCGCGTTGCAGAAATGCGCGTGGCTGTGAATAGAAAACGGTGCCGAAGAGATTGTTTGTCGTGGCGTAGCGGATGTCGAGCCTGATCGTGGGATCAAGTTTTGTTAGTTCGACGAGATCTGTCGGAAGAAAGTCCCCGGTTTCCTGTGGTGGTTGGGCCGCGAGTGCTTCTTTTATCAAATCAGGCACGGGGCGCAGTGGTGTGACCTTGAGTTGATTCGCGCCTGGCTCGGGACCGAGTGGCTGCCGTTTGTAGATGATGTTGTCGAGCGTTAGTTGATTGTGGGAGAAAACTGCGGGAGTAATTTCGCGCTTGTCGGAGGTTCCTTTGACGAGTGCGTAGAGTTTGCCGTCGTTTTCGAGAACAATGACGGTTTGATTGTCGTGCACGTACTCGCCGATCAACGGACGAAGGCGCGCAGGCGCCGGAGCTGGTTTCGGTTGTTGGGCGATTGTTGCCGCAGCGACCAACAAAATAAGAAAGCCCGTAGTTAGACGTAGTTTTAGACAGGATGACAGGATTTTCATGATTTTACAGGATGGCGTTCTGGATCTTTTCGAGGGCGCCATGAAGAACGTGGTCCTCACGCGCGATGCAGAGCCGCATGCAGTTGTCATACTCGCTGCTGTCGGCAAACGCGCCGCCCGGCACGCCGGCCACGCCTTTGCTGATCAGCATCTCGTTGAAATCGATCGCGTCACCAAAGCCTGCAGGAATCTTGGCCCAGATGTAGAATGCGGAGCCCGAATCGTAAATCTTGAAGCCCACGCGCGTCAGCGCTTCAACTGCCGTCTTTCGCTTCGCCGTGAAGTTGTCACGCAGCACGTCGTAATAGTTCGGATCTGACATCAACACACTGCCGAGCGCGAGTTGCAGCGGTGTGGGCGAACAGACGTAGAAAATGTTGTTCGAGTTGTTCAGCGGCGCGACGAGCTTTGGCGGGCCGTACACGTAACCGAGGCGCCAGCCGGAGATGTTCCACGACTTCGAAAACGAGTTAACGGTGATCGTGCGCTCCCACATGCCGTCGAAGGTGGCAATCGACGTGTGCGGGTTCTCACCAACAACGTAATGTTCGTAAACCTCATCGGCGATGCACAGCAGATCAAACTCCTGGCAGACCGCGGCAATCGCTTCGAGTTCCGCGCTCGTAAAAACCTTGCCGGTCGGATTCGCCGGACTACACGCGATAATGGCGCGCAATGGAAACGACTTTTGATCCTTCCATTCACGACAGCGCGCGCGCAGCTCGTCGACATCGAGCTCGAGGTTTTCGCCATGCAGCGGCAACACGTGCGAGTGCCCGCCAAGCTCGTCGAGTATGCGACGGTGATAGGGATAGTAAGGTTCGAAAACGAGTGCCGACGAATTTTTCAGGTGCGTGTGCGCGACCGCGATCAGCGCGCCCGTCGCGCCCGGCGTAATCAACAACTGCAATGGCGTCGCTTTCGGATCGACTTCGATGTTATTGAAGCGCGCAATCTTCTTTGCGACCGCGTCGCGCAACTCACCAACGCCCTCCGCGGGACTGTAATGATTGCGGCTCGCCTTGATTAACTCCTCTGCTGCCTGGGCCAGTTTCGGATTGATTGCTAACTCGGATTGGCCCTGCACGAGATTTCCACTCGGGGGGACCAGGCGCGTGATAGTCCTGATTTCAGGTTGGGCTTTCGGTTTAGGGGTCATGTCGCCGTCAGATTAGCATTAGCCACAAAAAGCACAAAAGGCACAAAATGAGCTTCCTCTTTGTGCCTTCTGTGGCGACGCTAACCGACGCCGTCACATAAGCCAGAGTCGCGCTTACACTTCCTGCCGACGTCGCTCGCGAAGGGCTGTCGTGGGTGTCGAAAGGGCGCTAGCGTACGGTTCACGTCGCCTCACTTCGATGCGCGCTGCTGTAATACTTCCAAGCATAGACATTGGTCCACCCGCGATTCTGTTGGCGTCGAAATCACGGCACGCGAATTTCATGTTCCCGACGCTAAAGAACCAGGGGTTTAAGTAAGACGGGTATGATTACGGCGACAGACTTTCTAACACTCAACAACCAACCAGCAGAGAATCCGGTAACCTGTTCCGACGAAGACGCGGTGCGGCAGATGGAGTGGGAGTGGGGCGAGGCTTTCGAGCAGAAGGACCTCGCCACGCTCGACCGGCTGATGGCCGATGAGTACATCCTGACCGATCCGCTCGGGCATGTGAGGAGCAAAGCCGAGAGCCTCGCTGCTCTTGAATCCAATGAGGTCAACTTCGAGAGCACACAAAGCGACGACGTGACGGTTCGCATCAACGGCGACACCGCACTGGTCACCGGCCGCTCAAAGTTTCGTGGTCGTTACAAAGGCTGGTCTATGTCGGGTGAATACCAGTACACGGACATACTTGTGAAGCGACGCGGCGCGTGGCAAGCGGTCGGTTCACACATCACCGCGCTCGGCACGGGACCGCTCCGACTGCGGTTCGGGCGCCTCCTTTGCGACTGGCTGTTGTAAATCCGTGCTTTGATTCGCGCAAATCCGTGTTACCGGCTGCGACGGCCGCCGAGCTGCGCGGATAATTTCAAGGCCGCCGTCTGCACAATCTTGCCGAGCGACGGCAGATAGTCGTCATTGAGCTGACTCACCGTACCCGTCACGCCGATCGCCGCGGCCACTT
>DATNDM010000533.1:0-4458 GCA_035553235.1 Pyrinomonadaceae bacterium
ATGTCTGACTGGTATCCTTCGATACTGCAACCACCATCCATCAGCACCACATCGCCTTCCTTCAACCGCTGCGGCGTGCTGCTGCCATGGGGAAACGCAGTGTACTTCCCGAAACTCACGAAGATCCCACCCGACGTTCCGAGCGCGCGAAAAGCTGCCGCGCAATTACCCGCGAACTCGCCCTGCGTCATGCCTTCAGTCATTGAATCGTGTGTCGCTTTGTAAGCAACAATCGTGAGGTCGTTCGCGATCTGCATCAACGCGAGCTCAGCCGGCGATTTGAACATGCGACAACCAGCGGTGATCGGCGTCGCACTGACATACTTCGCCGACGGCAACGCCTGCCGAATACCGTCGTAAAGGAAAAACCGCACGCGCTCCTCGATACCAACCGTGCCCGTGCGCACACCGCGATCTTTGAGTATCTGCGCGACGCGCTGGTATGGACTCTCATCTTCTTCCCACGTGCGAATGTCCGTGCCGATCTGAATTAGCTCGCGCGCGCGCTCTTCTTCAAACTTCGGACACACCCACGCGATCTCGCCGCGTGCGGGGATCACCATCGCAAGCATTCGCTCGCTCGTGCCCCAACGCATGCCCGTGTAATAGAACATGCTGCTGCCCGGTTCGATGTAGATCGCGTCGATCTTTTGTTCGCGCATCAGCTTCTGCGCTTTGTCGATTCGACTGCGACGTTCGTCCATCGTGATCGGCACGACGTTGTCAGTCATCCGACGCAGACGTCGAATGGCGTCCGGCTGCGAACCGCCTTGTTGCGAATCGCTGTGGGCGTAGGCGAACGAGTTGCCGAGCAGCGTTGCGCCCGCGATACCCGCGGACAGGCGTAGAAAGTCTCTGCGATCAGTACACATGTAGGGGCCTCTTTGTTGGTTGGTTGCCGTAGAACTTGTCCACAGATTAACATCTCTGCCAATGGCGCGCGCAAGTCACGATCTTCATGGCTCGGCCCCGGACAAGTCTGAAGCGGCATTGCTTTTGATCGACGTCATCAACGACTTCGATTTTCCGGAAGGTGATCAACTCCTGCGACTGGCGCTGCCGGTCGGCAAAAACATCGCGGAGTTGAAGAAGCGCGCGAAGGCCGCGGGAATTCCGTGCGTTTACGTGAACGACAACTTCGGCAAGTGGCAATCTGACTTCAAAAAGATCGTCGAGCATTGCACCGGCGACGACGCGAAGGGAAAAGACTTCGTCAAACTACTCTTGCCGGATGACGATGATTACTTCGTGCTGAAACCGAAACACTCGGGCTTCTATTCAACGACTCTCGATCTTGTGCTCACCCACTTGAACGCGAAGAACCTGATCCTCACCGGCATCGCCGGCAATAACTGCGTGCTCTTCACCGCGAACGATGCATACATGCGCGACTTCAAAGTCTTCGTTCCAGAGGATTGCGTTGTCTCGAACACAGAAGAAGAAAATCGCTATGCGTTGAAGCAGATGGAAACCGTGCTGAAAGCCGACACGAGTTCATCTCGACAACTGGATTTGAAAGCACTTGGCAGCTAGAATTTCGCCGCCACCAAGGTCACGAACCAAAGTTGACGACAAATACTCTAACCAAACTGTTGTGTGCTTTTTGTGCGTTTTTGTGGCTAAGCAGTGGCACGAACGCGCAGGAAAGAGTCTTGCGTTGGGGCGCGGATCCGTCTGGTGGCGCGCCGTACGTCTACACCGATCCGGCGAATCCCGATAACTACATCGGCTATGAAAAAGAGATGGTCGACGCCCTCGCGAAAGCGATGGGCCGGCGACCGGAATTTGTGCCGAGTGACTGGGAGACGCTCGTTTCCGCACTGCAACGGAAATCGTTCGACGTCATCGTCAATGGACTCGAACCGACTGGCGACCGCGCCCAACAGATCCTCTTCAGCAAGCCTTACTATATCTTTCAACTTCAGCTGACCGTGCGCCGCGACGACAACCGCATCACCTCGCTCGACGATTGTAAAACTCGCGTCGTCGGCACACTCGGCAACACGGCCGCATCGCGCATCCTGCAACAACAAGGCATTCCGTTTCGCAGTTACGCCGATCCAGTCGGCGCGTATCGCGATCTCGAGCTGAAACGCATCGACGCAGTCGTCATGGACGTGCCCGCCGAGGCTTTTTACGCACGCTCGAATCCGAAGTTGAAACCCGCTGGACCACCGTTTACACGCGGTCTCTACGTCATCGGTCTGCGCAAAGACGATCTCGCCCTTAAAGCCGAGGTCGACACCGCCATCGACAAAATCATCGCCGACGGCACACTCGAAACGATTCTCAAAAAATGGGGACTCTGGAACGACGCGAATGCTGAATTTGAGGCGCCGATTCGCACTGGAACTCAGCCCGCGAAAGTCGAGGAGTACACCACAACAAACGCGACGTTCAACTGGCGCGAAGCGCTCTGGCGACTCACACGTGCCGCCGCCGTCACGGTTCTAATCGCACTCGGCGCGATGGTCATCGCCGTCGTTTTAGGACTGCCACTCGCCGTCGGACAGTGGAAAGGTCCTGCCTGGCTGCGCTCACTCTGCACCATCTATGTTGAATTCTTTCGCGGCACCCCGGTGCTGGTCCAACTACTGTTTCTCTACTTCGGCCTGCCCGTGATCGGCATCGCCATGCCTGGCTGGCTGACCGCGCTCGTCGGACTCGGCCTGAACTACGCCGCGTACGAATCGCAGGTCTATCGCGCGTCGCTCGAAGCGATTCCAAACGGCCAGTGGGAAGCCGCGTACTCGCTCGGCATGGGACCGCTGCTCGCGTTTCGTCGCATCATCCTGCCGCAGTCGTTTCGCATCGCGTTACCGCCGATGACCAACGACTTCGTCTCGCTGTTCAAAGACACTTCAGTCGCGTTTGCGATCTCGGTGTGGGAACTCGCGACGGCTTATCGCGAGCTGGCGAATGCTTCGGGACAGTTTCTGCTACTCGGCGTCGCGGTCTCAGCGTTCTATCTCGCGATGAGTTTGCCGATGGCCCATCTTGCGCGACTGCTCGAGAGACGCTTGAGCGAACGCGCGATGGCGCGTGTCGTTGAAGAGCCGGAGGTCGTGACGGCATGATTCGCGTGACCGGTTTGCGCAAGCGTTTCGGCAGCAGCGAGATCCTGAAAGGCATCGACTTCGAAGTGCCGCCGCAAACTGTGCTCGGTGTCATCGGCGCGTCCGGCAGCGGAAAGTCGACGCTGTTGCGCTGTCTCAACGGGCTCGAGACGATCAATGGCGGGACGATCGATGTAGACGGCGTGCGTCTCGAGGCAAGCCTGTCGGCTGCGGACTACCGCCGTCGTGTGAAGGATCTGCGGCGGAAGGTCGGCACGGTCTTTCAGCACTTTTATCTCTTCCCGCACCTTTCGGTGATGGGAAACATCATGGAGGCGCCGGTGCACGTGTTGCGCACGCCGAAGAAGACGGCTGAGGCTGAAGCGATCGAGTTGTTGGAGTCTGTTGGATTGCAGCAGGCGGCGCGACGTTATCCGGGGTCGTTGTCAGGCGGCGAGCAACAGCGCGTGGCGATTGCGCGCGCACTCGCGATGCATCCGGCATTGTTGCTGCTGGACGAGCCGACGAGCGCGCTCGATCCGCGGCGCGTGAATAGTTTGCGCGTGCTGTTGCGAACGTTCGTGGATCGTGGTCACACGATGATCATCATTTCGCACTCGATGGGATTTCTCGAAGGCGTGTCGGACAACGTTTTGTTTATGGACGGCGGGATTGCGGTCGAGTTTGGACCAACTGACGAGGTGTTCAAATCACCCAAAGACGCCCGCACTAAAGACTTTCTGTTAACCGCGGATTCTGCGGATTGAATCCCTGATTCATCAGTGTATCCAGGTACTGCTCAAACCGCGCGCGATCGTCGACGTTGGTGATTTCGGTGCCGAGCAGATAACCCTGGCCCACGTATGGTCCAGTCAGGCGCTCGCATCGCACCGGGCTCACTTCCATCGCGATGACGCCACCTGGAACGTGGAGCGACAGATTCAAGCGGTTCGCGCCACTGCAAAATCTTTCGTCGATGATTGTGGAGGGCAGGACCATTCCCATGCCGCCGGCGCTCAGGTCGTGGGTGCGGCCGAGAAAAGTCAGCGGCGACTCACAATTCTGAACGTCGTTGTCGAGCAGCGACAGCGTGGCGGTCAGCTCGACCTCGCATCGCACTCTGAGCCTGCGCATGCGGCGCCGTTCAATGGAGGAGGCAAGTTGATCCAAGCTGGTCAGTCTTCCTTGTCGGGTGTAATCGAGACCGTTTCCAGTTCCCCGAGCGATTTGTTTGATTATCGAGGCACGAAGTCGGAGGCTGCGCTCTCCGGCTGGCCAGTAGTAGCACGAAACGATAAATTTGTACATGAAAGAAGCTGAAAAACAGAGTTCGGAGAACTTCATCCGCAGATTACACAGATGACACAGAAATTAATTCTGCGTAATCTGCGAAATCTGTGGA
>DATNDM010000534.1:0-3572 GCA_035553235.1 Pyrinomonadaceae bacterium
CCACCTGGTAACGCACGAGATCGATCGGATTGTCAGTCGTGAGCTTCTCGTAAACGAGCTTGCTGGTTTTGCCGTAAGAACTGCCCAGCTCTTTTTCGATGGCTTTGTAACCACCATTTCGCTCGGGCAGTTTTTGCTTGATGATGTCGGCCTGGATCGTGACGCCGAGGTGGTTCGCCTGGCTCGTCAGATCCGCTGCCGCGTGCATGTCGCCTTCGGGAGTTTTGAACTTCGAATTGCGCAGGTAACACCAGAGGATACAAGCCATGCCGAGCTCGTGCGCCTGCGCGAACGCCGCGCTGATCTCGGTGATCTGTCTGGTCGACTCGTCGGAACCGAAATAGATCGTCGCGCCCACCGCGACGGCGCCGAGATTGTGCGCTTCTTTGACTGTTCCAAACAGAACCTGGTCAAACTTGTTCGGCAGCGTCAACAGCTCGTTGTGATTGATCTTTACGATGAAGGGAATCTTGTGCGCGTACTTCCGCGCGACTACGCCCAGCACGCCAAATGTTGACGCAACCGCGTTGCAGCCGCCTTCGATCGCGAGCTTCACAATGTTTTCCGGATCGAAGTACTGCGGATTCGGTGCGAACGAAGCGCCCGCGGAGTGTTCGATGCCCTGATCGACGGGCAGAATTGAGAGATAGCCCGTCTTCGCGAGCCGGCCGTTATCGAAGAGTGATTGCAGCGACCGCAGCACCGACGGCGAACGGTCGGAATTACTCCAGACGCGGTCGATGAAGTCGGGACCGGGAAGATTCAGTTGGTCCTTTGAAATGGTTTGCGACGTGTGCTTCAGCAGCTCGTCGGCGTTTGGACCCAGCAGCTCAGAGATGCGGTCGATGGAATCTGAGCGTTGTAGTTGTGTAGCCATTGGTTTCCTCCCGGTGATGATCCTGCAATCCTGAAAATTCGTGTGAATCCTGCTCTATAGTTGAACAAGATTTACAAGATTTCTTCAGGATTTACAAGATTACCCGCCAATCAAGCGCGCGATGCCGAAGGCGGCGCCGGCTGCGAGGCTGCCGATCAATGCCGTCTGAAGCGCGCTGCGCACCGGCCGCGTTCCGGTGAAACGTCCCTTTACAAAACCGAAAATCAGCAACGCGACGAGTGTGAACGCGACGGAGTACAACAGCGCGGTGGAGGTTGTATGTGAAAAGAAGTACGGCGCGAGCGGGATGAAACCGCCGGCAATGTACGCGCCGGCAATTGTGAGCGCGCTCGAGAGTGCCCGGCCCGGGTTTGGTTTCTCGAGTCCCAGCTCAAAACGCATCATGAAGTCGACCCAGTTGCGCGGCTGGCGTCTCAGCGCCTGAACGATCGGCCATGTTTCGTCTTCACTGAGACCGTATGCTTGAAACACTTCCGCAACCTCGCGCATCTCTTCGTGCGGAATCTCCTGCACTTCGCGCTTCTCGCGCTCGCGTTCCTTCGCGTAGTGCTCGGCATCGCTCTTCGCGGCCAGGTAGCCGCCGAGACCCATCGCGATCGAGCCGGCAGCAATTTCCGCGAGACCCGCAGTGACGATGATGCCGGTTTGATCGATAGCGCCTGTCAATCCGGCGGCGAGTGCGAACGGCACCGTCAAACCGTCAGCCATTCCGATAACGATATCGCGAACGACGTCACTTGCTGTGAAATGACGTTCAACGTGGGGAGTCTGCGGCATGTATCTGGTTGTACTAAATAACTCTGCGTAACCTTTGCGTTCTCGGCGTCTCTGCGGCCGGTTTACATGTTGTGGCGTTTTCTTTCACCGCAGAGGCGCAGAGCACGCAGAGATTACGCAGAGTCTAGGGCATTAAATCTATCTATCGATCTCTCGGTCTAAAACTTTCCCATAAGCATTAACACGCCAATCACGATGAACGCCACTGCCGCCACTCTCTTCACCCACTCGATCGGCACATAATTACCAATCACGCTGCCCACCAAAACTCCCAACCCCGACACCGCCACCAGCGCGAGACTGGCGCCGATAAACACGGCCCACGGCTTCTTCGAATCGGCTGCCATCGTCATCGCAGCCAGTTGCGTCTTATCACCCATCTCGGCCAGAAAGATGATCCCGAACGTCGTCAGCAACACACGCAGATCCATTCGTCTCTCCCAAACGGCTTTTCTTGAAAGTCAAACACCGTTTTCTTGAAAGTCAGACCCACTGTTCTAACCTCACTTCAAGTCAGTCACTAAAATCGCGTCGCGAACCAAAGACCCGCGCGTGCACGCCAACTGCTTCCCATCACGTGACCACGCAAAACTCGTCATAAATAAATCATTGAACTCCGTGACTTGTTTCGGCGGTCCTCCCTCGAGAGATTGGCTCCAAATATTCGTGACGTTGTTTGCACTCACAGTATAGAAGATCGATTTGCCATCCGCCGACCATTGAGTCAGGGCTGCGACAGTGCCGCTCCCGTTGAACTCAAATGTCTTTATGCTGGGCCCACCGTCGAAAGGAATTACAGCAAGCCGGTTCGGCGGCGCAAACGGATCCTGCGATTCCGGATACGTGATAGCGATAAACCGCCCATCCGAAGAAACTGCCGCCATAGTCGCGATGTGATCCGTAATGCGAACCGGTGTTCCACCACCGATTGAGATCTTCCAAAGCTGAGGCTTGGCTCCGTCAAATGTGGTGTAAACGACCCAACGACTGTCCGGCGAAAGCGATGGATAACAATCGGCCGAACCGGAGGTCAAACGTACCGGATTACTACCGTCGAGATTCATGCGCCACAAGTTCCTTTTGCCGTCCCGCGCCGACATAAAGACGATGTAACGACCGTCGGCTGATACTACGGGTGCAAAATTATTCCCGCCGTTCGAAGTATGCTGTTTGCGGTTACTACCGTCGGGATCCGCGGTCCAAACATCCGCATTCCCACCTTCGTTCGAAACAAACACGATTCTCCCGTTTGGCGTCCACGAAAGATTGTTTCCAGCCGACGAGTAAAACGCAATGTTGCCGGTGGGTAATCTGATCCCTTTCGCTGCATTTCCGTCGGGCACCACCCATAAATTCACGAGGCCCTGCGCCTGGACGGTGGTGAACGTCTTTGCATCTTGCGTGAGACCGATCGCACGATACGTACCGAGATCGTTTGTAACGCGCCTGATGTGACCGTCCGGATAACTCATTATCCAAACTTGAGCTGAAGCCGGACTATCACCCGCGACGACAAGCAGTCCCGTCATGTCCGGCAGCCATTGAACACGCGCGGAAAACGCAAACGACTCGGATGACAAATCTTTCTCGCTGCCATCTTCGACGGAAAAACCGACGACCTTGCTTTTGCCGCCGATAGTCGCAACCGTGGCGGCTACGATCTTTCCGTCAGGAGACCAGGATGGGCCAGTAAAGAAGATGGACGCGAGACGTTCGGGGTTCTTTTTCACAACGAGATTTCGCTCGCCGCTGCCATCAAGGTTGGCGATCACGAGTGCGCTCTCGCCCGGGTTTGGATAATTCCCTCGCACCAGTACAAATTGTTTGCCGTCAGGTGCGAAGCTGATTGGTGCATCAATCTTCTCGAGCACTTTAACGGGCGTACCGCCAAGCACGG
>DATNDM010000535.1:0-5722 GCA_035553235.1 Pyrinomonadaceae bacterium
GGTCGAGATCTTTTTGGCTTACAAGCCGATGCCGATTCACCTGATGCTGATCGTCCTGCTCGGACTCTCGATCATCAAAGCAGCGCTGATCATGGCTTACTTCATGCACCTGAAGTTTGAGCGGCTGAGCCTGATTCTGACCCTGATCCCGATGCTGATAGTATGTATACTGCTGTTGTTTGTTTTCTTCCCCGACAGTTTTCGATCGGCGGGGCTGCGGTACAAGTTCAAGGAGCAACCGCCCGTTGCGCCGGCGCCCGTGGAGGAGTAGTCATGAACTGGACTTGGCGGCGAGTTTTGGTTTTGGTTGTGTGTGCGGCGGCTGTGATGCTGCTGGCGCACGGCTTTGCGGAGGCGCAGTGTTCGATGTGCCGCGCTTCACTGACGAGTGTCAACTCGCGGTTCATGCGCAACTTCAATATCGGTGTGCTGGTCTTGCTGATACCGCCGGTGTCGATTTTCTGTTCGATCTTTGTAGTTTTGAAAAAGTATTCAAGCCGCGGATGAACGCAGATTAACGCCGATCTGCGTTTATTCGCGTTCATCTGCGGCTAAAAATAATGAGCAGCGATAATCCATTAGCACTGGACGTAGAGAAACGCACGACGCGAGGGCGTGTGTGCCCGCGTTGTGGCGGCAAGATCATTCCCTCGAATCGCGCCGTCTATCAGTCAGGCGCGGACCCGACCGGATCGTTTCCCCTCTGGCAATGCGAACGATGCGGTTACGAGGAAGTTGGCGAGCGGCGCAAGCCCGCCGGAAAGGCAAAGCACTAAGAGACTACTTTAACCTGATGCGCAAAGAAATCGGACTGCTGAACATCATCTGCATTATCGTGGCGCTTGCTTTTGTGGGGATGGCGGTCGTCAGCGTGATCTCGTCCGGCGACTTCCTCACTACCGACAATCTTTTCATCATCACAGTGAGCCTCCTGATGGCGCTGGTGTTTGCCATCAACCCGCTGCTGTACCTCAAATCTGAAGGTCGTCTGCCCATCCCCGGCAGGAAGAAATCGATCGCGGCGCCCGCCGGTGGCGGCGAATGGGGCCAGATCCGCTCGCAACCAGCACCGCCATTGCTCGACGCCAAAGGCCGCGCCGTGCCGCCTGACGTGCGAGCCATGGTCAATCAGTTCGGTAGCCAGAAAGAAGCTCAAAAAGCACAATAGAGTTTGGAATCTGAATTCATTTCTTATCTGCCGCACGTCAACGCTTGTTTGAATGCGACAAGTGCGGTGCTCCTGATCGCCGGCTACTCATTCATCAAAGCGCGAAACGTCGCGGCTCACCGTGCCTGCCAGATCTCGGCGCTCATCGTTTCGCTCCTCTTTCTGACTTCGTACCTCATTTACCACTACCACCACGGTTCCACACGCTTTCAGGGCACGGGCATCGTTCGCCCGATCTACTTCACGATCCTTCTGACGCACACCGTCCTGGCGATCGTCATCGTTCCGCTCATCATCATCACTTTCTATCGCGCCCTGCGTAGCGACTTTGCGCGTCATCGCCGTATCGCCCGGATCACGCTGCCGCTGTGGCTGTACGTGTCGATCACGGGAGTGATCGTTTATCTTATGCTTTACCAGATTTATCCTTCCTGAGTTGGATCAATGACAGGCTCGAGACCGATTCTGATCCTTGCGGTGCTCTTCGTCGCGGCGACTTTTCTTGCCTGGTACTTTTCGTGGTTCGGTCGTGGGCTGTCTGACGCAGAGATCTCGAAATACCTGGCGGATGAGAAAAATCCGAGACACGTGCAACACGCGCTGTTGCAGGTTCAGCAGCGTATGGAACGCGGAGACGGGAGTGCGAAGATCTGGTATCCGCAGCTCGTCGTTTTGAGTGGCAGTCCCGAGACTGAGTATCGACTGACCATCGCGTGGCTGATGGGTTTTGATAACACGTCGCCGGAGTTTCACAACGCGCTCTTGAAGCTCGTACACGATGAGGAGCCTATTGTGCGACGCAACGCCGCGCTTGCGCTCGTGAGATTCAATGACAGCAGCGGTCGCCAAGAGCTTGTTTCAGTGTTGAAGCCATACGTCTTGAAAGCGCCGGCTGATGGTGTGGTAACGAGCAGCATGCTCGAAGGCGCGAACGTAACGCGCAGAACGCCACTGGCTCGCATTCAACAGGCTGATGGAAAGCTCGTAGAATTGCGATCGCCGTTGCCGGGGCGCGTGAATCAAATCTTCAAGTCGAACGGATCGCAGGTCACGCGCGACGAGGATCTGCTTAGTTTGAACTCAGATGAGGATAGCGTTTGGGAAGCATTGCGTGGCCTCGCCATCATCGGAACGAAAGACGATTTATCGATAGTGCAGAGTTATGCCGAATCTAACGATGCTTCAGCGCGCGTGAAAGAACAAGCAGCTCTAGCTGTAAAAGCAATTAGTATCCGCGGATGAACGCAGAAAAATGCGGATCTGAATTAAGAAATCAGATCCGCCTTTTCCGTGTAATCCGTGGCTAAAACTTATGCGGGCGGTGCAGGCGGCGCATCCGGTAACGTGATCCCGTGCACCGCTTCCCAATCATCCGTTGGCACCATCTCGATCGCATCCCACGGGCACCCATCGAGAAACGCGCCGTCAGGACCCTTGCTCGTGCACTTCTGACAGCCTATGCAGAGGTAAGGATCAACTTCGATACGCCCAAACGGAGGATGATCTTCATCAGGCACCCAGAACATGCACGCTTCGATCGGACAGTACTCAATGCACGCCGGTGAGCCGGAGCAGCCAGTGCAACAATCGGTCGTGATCGCAAGTATGCGCGGGCGCTTCTTGCGGGTGGCCTTTCCATCGCCCTCGGACATAGGCCAATGTTTGTCTACGATGTCGAACATCCGCTATTGAGCCTCGTGAAAACTGGGGTTGATCGCGCTTCGACTCTAACATAGCTTTGCGGAATTCCTCAACGATTTGTGTCGGTCGCCGTCTTTGCTTGCTGCGGAATGTCAGTAGCATTAAAGAGAGTGATTGAAACCAATTCGGGAGGGATAACGATGCAGGCAGTTACCGGAGTATTCAAATCACAGGATCAAGCGGAGAATGCAGTTAACGAGTTAAGAAGTCTGGGTATAACGGACAAGCGAATCGGAATCGTAAGGCCAGGTACGACGCCTGAACGACTCGAAGCAGGGGTGCCCGTCAGCGACACTGAAGACCCCGGCATGGGCCGCACGATGGGTGCGGCGGTTGGAGGCGCAATGGGAGCCGCGGGTGGTGCGACGGCTGGGCTGGCGGTGGCGAGCCTCGTGATCCCGGGCATTGGACCGTTGCTGGCCTTTGGAATGGTTGGAGCGGCGTTGCTGGGAGTCGTTGGCGCAGCGGCTGGTTCCGCGGTCGGCGACACAGTCGAAGAAGAACTCGGCGAAGGCATTCCTCACGAAGATGTTTATCTTTACGAAGACGCGTTGCGGCATGGACACACCGTGCTGATCGCTTACGCTGACGAAGGCGATCAAGCTGACAGGGCCGGTGAAGTGATGCGCGTTGCGGGTGCTGAAGATCTCGACGTACTGCGTGAGAACTGGTGGCAGGAGTTGCGCGAGGGCGAGCGTTCGCATTACGGGGATAAGTTCGATCAGGATGAGGAAAACTATCGCCGTGGTTACACGGCGGCGCTGCATCCGCAACGTCGAGGCAGAGCATATTCCGAAGCGGAGGACCAGTTAAGAACCGAGTACGCGAACACAGTGCTTGACAGGCCGTTCCAGTCCGGGTATGAACGCGGTCTCAATCATCGGTCCAGAGGAGCGGAGTGAAGGATTTTTTGTTGAACGCGGCTTTGCTGATCGGGATTTTGGGAATCAGTGCCGTCATCACTGGTTGGTTCACCCGGGTGATGTACATTCGTTGTTCAGCATGCGGCACTCTCAACGCGCGGCGGCGTTCGGAGTGCCGCTCCTGTAAGAGTCAGTTTTAGACAGGATTCACAAGATTCTTCAGGATTAACGATGTAAATCCTGTTTTCCAATCCTGTAAATCTTGGTCTAATTATGTCTACAACACTAATTCCCCAGGAATGGCGCACGCACGCCGAAAGCACCGATTACCGCGAAACACCGACCTATTCAGACACCATCGCCTTCGCGCGTCGCCTGGCGCATGCGTCACCGTCGATACAGTACGAGTACTTCGGCTTCAGCGGTGAGGGCAGGGAATTGCCGCTCGTCGTCGCCTCGGAAACACAGACGTTCACCCCCGAAGCCGCCAAAGCCGAGGGCAAAGCCGTCGTTCTGATCCAGGCATGCATTCATTCCGGTGAGCCCGACGGCAAAGACGCCGGCTTCGCTCTCCTGCGCGACATCGCCATCACGCACACCGCCGCAGGCTTACTGCGCAACGTCGTCCTGCTGTTCATTCCGATCTACAACACTGACGGTCACGAGCGTTCGAGTCCTTACAATCGCATCAATCAGAACGGCCCAGCCGACATGGGCTGGCGCACGACGAGCACGTACCAGAACCTGAATCGCGATTACATGAAAGCCGACACGCCCGAAACACGCGCGTGGCTCAAGCTGTGGGATAAATGGCAACCCGACTTATTCATCGATTGCCACGTCACTGATGGCGCCGACTATGGCTGCAACATCACCTATCACCACGAACATCACGACGCCGTGGACGATGCCGTGCTCGCGTGGGAGCGCGAAGTATTTGGCGGCAAGGTCGCGGCTGCAACTGCCGCAGCCGGAAATGTCATTTCGTGGTACCTCGAGTTTGTCGACAATCGCGATCTCGAGTTGGGCACGAAAGACTTCAACGGCTCGCCTCGTTTCTCAACCGGCTACGTGCCGCTCCGAAATCGTCCGGGAATTCTGATCGAAACGCACATGATCAAAGACTATCGCTCGCGCGTCATCGGAACGTACGACTTCCTGCGCGCGGCGTTGACCGAGGTCAATCGCGACCCGCAGCGTTTGCGAACAATCGGACGCGAAGCTGACGAGCGCACACTCGCGCTCGGTGCAGTCTACGATCCGGACATTCGCTTTCCGTTGGACTTCGAACTGACAGACGATGCCAGGCCGTTTCAATTGCAAGCTTTTACTTACGAGACGGAAGAGAGCGAGGTGTCTGGTGATCTGCGTGTGATTTATGGTCGCGAGCCGTTAGACTTAACGATCCCGATGTACGACACGCTGCGAGCCACGGCAGCAGTTGCGCCACCGCTGCAATACATCGTGCCCGCACAGTGGTCACAAGTAATCGACGTGCTCAAAGCGCACGGCATACAAATGAAAACGCTTGCGGAGTTTCATCCGGTCGAGGTCGAGAGTTACCGCTTCACGGACGTGCACTGGCCTGAAGCGCCATTCGAAGGCCGTCACATGCCGCGCTTCGAAGTCGAGCAGACGGTGGAGACGCGAGTCTTTCCGCCCGGCTCGGCAGTCGTACCCGTGGCCCAGCTCGCGGGCAAAGTGATTCTCAACTTACTGGAACCCGAAGCGCCTGATTCGCTGGTCCATTGGGGCTTCTTCAATGCCATCTTCGAAGAGAAGGAGTACGCAGAGCACTACGTACTCGAAGCTCTTGCTCGTGAAATGATGGCTAATGATCCAGCGGTCGAGCAGGAGTTTCGTCAACTCCTTGCACAGGATCCCGAATTTGCCGCCAGTCCTTCAGCGCGACTCTGCTTCTTCTACAAAAGGTCGCCCTACTGGGACCCGCAAATGAATCTGTATCCAGTAGGGCGAATCATTCGTGTAG
>DATNDM010000536.1:0-2518 GCA_035553235.1 Pyrinomonadaceae bacterium
AACCAACCTGAGGCGGATCTGGTCCGCGGCATCCGTCGCTGGGACCTCGTCGCGATCACGATCAACGGCATCATCGGCGCCGGTATCTTTGGTCTTCCTTCGAAAGTTTATTCCCTAATCGGTACTTACAGCCTGATCGCGTTTGTCGCCTGCGCGCTCGTCGTCGCGCTCATCATCCTCTGCTTCGCCGAGGTTAGCAGTCGTTTCGACGAAACCGGCGGGCCTTACCTGTACGCGCGCGCAGCGTTCCAACCCGCGGTCGCGTTCGAGATCGGTTGGCTGATCTGGCTCGTACGCGTCACGGCATTCGCTGCGAACTGTAATCTGCTGATCAACTATGTCAGTTTCTTTTGGGCTCAGGCGACCGATCAACTGTGGCGTGCGACGATCACGGTAGTGGTCGTCACGGTGCTCGCTGTTATCAACTTACTCGGCATCAGGCAGGCGGCGATCGTCAGCAACGTATTCACGGTCGGAAAGCTGGTGCCGATCATACTCTTCATCGCAGCCGGTCTCTTCTTCGTAAACCCGCAGTCGTACGCGCTTGGACCAGCACCGACGACGGGTGCGTTCTCGCAATCGGTCCTGTTGCTCGTGTATGCGTTCACGGGATTCGAGATGGCGACAATTCCCGCAGGGGAGATACGCAATCCGCAGAAGAGTTTGCCGCGCGCGTTGCTGATTGCGCTCTTCGTCGTGGCGAGTCTATACATCATGATTCAGGTCGTGTGCGTCGGCACGTTGCCGGGACTGGCGCAGTCGCAGAAGCCGCTGGCGGATGCGGGCTCGGCGTTTCTTGGCGCAGCCGGCGGCGCGATCATCTCGGCGGGCGCGATCATTTCGATCACGGGAAACTTGAATATCCTTTTGTTGTCGGGTTCGCGACTCACGTTTGCGATGTCTGAGCAAAAGCAGTTGCCGGCATTCGTCGGCACCATCCACACGCGGTTCTTCACACCGTGGGTGTCGATCGTGATCACGGCGGGATTCATGTTGTTTCTGACGTTGAAGAGCTCGTTCGTGACGGCGTTGACGATCAGCGCGATTGCGCGACTCGTGACGTATGGAGCGACGTGTTTGGCGTTGCCGGTATTTCGCGCGCGACGTGAAGCGCCGCGAGCGATGTTTTGGTTGCCGGGCGGGACGATTGTCGCGATTCTGTCGCTGTTGTTGATCGTTTGGTTGTTGCTCAACGCGTCGCTTAACGAAGTTCGAGATGCAGCATACGCCGCGGCGGCCGGTTTGGTAATCTATCTGGCGTACTGGCTTTATAGAAGGATGAGTTAACCACAGGACACACGGATTGGGTGCAGATTGGACGCGTTGATTAACAACCTGGCTGCGATTGTTGGGCGCGAGAACGTTCTCTTCAAACCTGACGAGCTACTCGTGTACGAGTGTGACGGGCTGCCGCAACACAAGCATCGCCCGCGCGCGGTTGTCTTCCCTTCCTCGACCGAAGAAACATCCGCCATCATGCGTGAGCTCGCGCACGCGAACGTGCCGTTTACACCGCGCGGCGCAGGCACAGGTCTCTCCGGCGGCGCGCTCGCACTCAACGCGGGCGTCGTCATCGAGATGGCGCGCATGCGTAAGATCCTCAGTGTTGATGTTGAGAACCGGATGGCTGTGGTCCAACCGGGTGTCGTGAACCTGCACGTCTCGCGAGCCGTCGCGCCGTTTGGTCTGTATTACGTTCCGGATCCGTCGAGTCAACCGACTTGCACGATCGGCGGTAACATCGCCGAGAGCGCGGGTGGGATTCACTGTCTGAAGTATGGCACGACGACGGATCACGTACTCGGCTGTCGTGTTGTGCTTGCGGGTGGTGAAGTCGTCGATCTCAACGTTGACATGCATGGTTACGACTTGCTCGGCACGTTCATCGGTTCGGAAGGAACGTTCGGCATCGCCACTGAAGCCACGCTCAGATTGGTCCAGATCCCGCCGGCAGTGCGAACGCTGCTCGCCGAGTTTGTCGAAGTAAACGATGCGAGTCATGCGGTGTCGGCCATCATCGCTGCGGGCGTGATGCCGGCGGCGTTGGAGATGATGGACAAGGAGATTATTCGGGCGGTCGAGGCAAGTGTCTTCGCGGCGGGACTGCCACCGGATGCTGGTGCGGCGTTGTTGATCGAGTTGGATGGAATCGAAGCAGGTCTTGACGAGGAGGCGGAAAAGGTTAAGAGCATCTGCATGGAGTATGGCGCGCGCAGTTGTCGCTACGCGCGCGACGAAGCGGAGCGAAAGAAGCTCTGGGCTGCACGCAAAGGCGCGTTTGGAGCGATCGGCCGTATTGCGCCTGACTCGATGATCCAGGACGCGGTTGTGCCGCGATCGCGACTGCCGCAGGTGCTCGACGCCGCTTACGACATCGCCGCACGCAATCAACTGCGCATCGCGAACGTTTTTCACGCTGGCGACGGCAATCTGCATCCGCTCATCTGTTTTGACTCGCGCTTTGCAGATGAAGTGCGACGAGTAAAAAATGCGGGACGCGAGTTGATGGAAGTCTGTG
>DATNDM010000537.1:0-3154 GCA_035553235.1 Pyrinomonadaceae bacterium
GTTGTCCTGTGCAGCGGCGACGCCGCATAAAACCAGCACTAAAAAACCTGTCAGAAAAACTCTAGTTCGCATAATACCCACGTTTGCCGCGCGGCACGGCGTTAGTGCTACTGACGCCGATCCGAATCGCTCTCCACTTTCCATCGCGTGTACTGTTTGTCGGACGATACGCCAAACTGTACATCGTTCCAAGATCCGCGACCACCTGCTCGTACGTGCCCGCGAGATCCGTCAGTTTTTCCACTTCGTAGAACACGCCGCCGCCCGCGTCAGCCATCTCCTTCATCCGATCGTGGCCGGCGTCGAACGCCTCCGGCTGCGTATCCTGCGGATTCATCGCCTGGTATTCAGTGTTCAGCCACAGCGTGTATAAGACACCGTCAAACTCCTGAATGTTTCGGAGGGTCTCCTGGTAAGTACGCCGCGAGCCCTGTTGTCCACTGACACCGGGAATTGTTCCATCAAGACCGTCGCTCATCAAGACGATGGCGCTCCGCCGCGATTTCTTTGACTCGCGCAACAGCTCTTCCATTGCAAAGTTGGTGGCATCGTACAGCTTTGTGTCGCCACGCGCGGTGTCGATCGTCTCGATCCGCTGGCGCAAAAGATCGCGATCGGCAGTCAACTGCGAGATGACTTTCGCTTCACCTGCAAACGTGATCACGCCAATGCGATCGGCAGGTCTGGCTGCTTCGACGAAATGAATCGCGGCCGCGCGGATGAGTTTGACGACGTCTTTCGTTGAGCCCGAAAGATCGATCAAAAGCACGAGATCAAAAGGAGCGGAAGAGGAGTCGAACTGAATGATGCGTTGTTCTGCGCCGTCCTCGAATAGTTTGAAGTCGGATTGGCCCAGGCCCATGAGCCCGCGGTTGGTGCCGCGATCGATGACGCTGATGTTGAGAGTCACGAGTTGAGAATCAACTCGAATCACATCGCCTTCGCTGACTTCGTCGTTCGCGACAGGCTCGGCGGGAGTGCCGGAGGCAGGCTTTGGACCATTCGCGCCGAGAAGCTCAGGTTCCTTGCGCGGCGTGTTTGCAGTCGCGATTTCCGGAGCCGCAGTTGCGACTTCCGCCGTCGCTGCATAACTGAGAACAATTTGCCCGGCTCGTGTTTGAATGTCGATCTTTCTGCCACCACTGCCGAGACGTGTTTGAAACGGCTGCTTTTCTTCGCTCGGCGCGCCGCTCAAAGACGAGCTGATAGTGCCGCGCAGTGATCGGGCAGTGACGTCGGCGTTCTCGGGAATTTTGATCTTGAGATGAATCGCGACGACCGGATCGATTGGACGTCGCACGACGGAGATCGTGATCACGGAGCCGCGATTGTCGATGATGATCGGGGATCGAGTTAAGCGAGTCGAGCCGTCGCCGCCGATTACGGCAGACACAGCTACAAAGCTGTTGCTCCAGACTTCGGCGGTCACATCGCCGAAATCGTTGCGAACTTTTAGCTGGCCGCCGGCAGGAAGATCGATGCGGATTTCATCATCGGCGTAGGCTGTCGTTGGGGAGAAGGCCGCCAGAATCAGCAGGCCCAGAACGGCCTTGTGAACCTTCAAAAACACAAGCGCGATGATACCAAATCCGTCCTTAATCCGCGTAATCCGCGGTTAAATCACGGTTCGATCAAATCCAGCATTGACGTCTCGCCACGCTGCGGTTCGACTGGCTTTTCGAGTGGCGGCGCGCCCGCGAGATCCGCGATTTTCAGTAGCAAGTTGTTCTGATTCGTCGCGTACGGCAACGCAGTCTCGATCGAAACTACACCATCGCGAATGAAGTTCTCGATCACGGTATCAAACGTCTGCATGCCGTCCTGATCGCCTTGCTCCATCGCGTCGATCAGCGACTTCCCTTCCGTCTCGCCCTTCTCGATGTATTCGCGTGTGCGCATCGTCGACTTCAAAATCTCGATCGCCGCTCTTCTGCCTTTGCCGTCAGCCAGCGGGATCAAACGCTGCGAAACGATGAAACGAAACGACTGCGCCACGCGCGTGCGGATCGCTTTCTCTTCATTCTTCGGAAACACGCCGATGATGCGGTCCACTGTCTTCGAAGCATCGATCGTGTGCAACGTCGACAACACGAGGTGACCAGTTTCAGCAGCTTCTAACGCGACTTCGATCGTCTCGCGGTCGCGCATCTCGCCGACGAGGATCACTTTCGGCGCCTGTCGCAACGCGGCACGCAGAGCGACTGAGAAGCTCGGCGTATCGGAGTGAAGCTCGCGCTGGTGAATGGTCGAGTTTTTGTGCGTGTGTAGAAACTCAATCGGATCTTCGATGGTGACGATGTGGTAGTAGTGCGTCTCGTTGATCAGGTCGATGATCGCCGCGAGGGTCGAACTCTTGCCGCTGCCGGTTGGTCCAGTGACGAGTACGATGCCGTTTTTGATATCTACTATCTCTTTCAGTACTTCGGGCAAGTTGAAATCGCTGAACCGCGGCGGTCGCATCGGAATCACGCGCATGATGATCGCGTGCGTGCCGCGCTGTTTGAAGATATTTACGCGAAAACGCGCGTCACCCGGAGCGCTGAACGACAAGTCCGCGGAGCCCGTTTTTTCAAGACTATCAACCGCCGACTGCTGATTACCGATGATCAGTTTCGATATTCCCGCAGTGTGGGCCGGCGTCAGTTTTTCCAGCCCAGGCACGCGAACAGGCACGAGTTTGCCTGCTAATTCGACTTGCGGCGGGCGTCCTGGACTGAAAATCAGATCGCTGACTTTGTCTGAAGCCCGCAGCATTTCGCGCAGGATTGCGATGAAATTCAAAGCTGGTGGCGCCGGAGGTTGAGTTGCTGAGGTAGTTGATGGTTGGCTGCTCATTTTGGAACTTTTAGTGTGGCTCGCGCGTCAAAACTCGCGACAACTTTCGCTAACGAATATTTGTCGTATGAAGAACAAACTACTTTCTGCTTACGTACATCAAAGAGTTCGTAGTAGGAGAGCACGATAGCCAAAGGGTTGGACCGTGCTCCGAAATTGAAACGAAAGGCGCTGGAACATGGCAACGTACAGAGATCCTGTGAGATGCTTTGCACCACTGGAAGTAATCGAGCGCCTGCTGGAAATTCGTGTTGAAGCGGGTTACTCGCCTGCCGTATATCTACTTTCCCCCGATGATTTGGCAGACTATCTCGATGCA
>DATNDM010000538.1:0-5874 GCA_035553235.1 Pyrinomonadaceae bacterium
GTTTTCGTGGCGCATCCTAGCGATGCCCCAGAGCTTTTAGGATACAAAGCAGGAAATCTGTAATAAACTAGGGGGTCACGGTGAGCGATATGCTCCAGATGCGGTAGACCCCTGGATGAAATAACGATGAAAAGATTTGCAGCGCTTCTCCCCCTCGTCATTGCTCTCTTCTTCTATATTGCTTTTGCACCGAATATTTCCGTCAGCCGGGCAGCGAAAGAATCAACCGATCCCGGAGTGTATTCGAACGACTGGCGCACCACCGGCCCGCAGGGAGGTGACGTTCGCGCTCTCGTAGTCGACCCCAACAATCCAGACCGTTTCTATTTCGGCACACTCGACGGCCAGATTTACACGTCAGCCGATGGCGGCAAGCAGTGGCAGCTACTTTACAACTTCGGGAAGCCACGCATGTTCGTCGATGAAATCATCGTCGATCCGCGCAACTCGAAAGTTTTGTATGTCGGCGCACATCGACACAATCAGCCCGGTGGTTTCTTCAAATCGACGGATGGCGGCACGACGTGGCGCGAGAGCGCGGACTTGAAGAATGAAGCAATACATTCACTGGCGCAGTCGGAATCAAATCCCGACACGCTGATTGCCGGCACGTTCACGGGTGTCTTTCGTTCTGATGACGCGGGACAAACCTGGAAACAGTTGCCGACGCAGAATCAGCCGGGCTTGATCCATGTTGAGTCGCTGGCGATCGATCCGCGCACGTCCAACACGATTTATGCAGGAACGTTCTATCTTCCTTATAAATCCGTTGACGGCGGCCAAAGCTGGAACTCGATCAAGAACGGCATCATCGACGATTCCGACATCTTCGCGATCGACATCGATCCACGCGATCCTAATCACATTATCGCTTCTGCCTGCAGCGGCATTTACGAAAGCAAGAACGCGGGTGACAGCTGGCGCAAGGTGCAGGGTATCCCCTCGCAGTCGCGCCGCACGCGCGCTATCCTGCAGCACCCGTCGGTTCCCGGGATGGTTTTCGCCGGCACGACGGAAGGCTTCTGGCGCTCTGATAAAGGCGGCGATCCCGATTCGTGGACAGTGACGACTTCACGCCAGCTCGAGATCAATTCGATCGCCGTTCATCCATCACGTCCGGATACAATCTTCATCGGTACCAATAACTACGGCGTGATGGTCTCGACCGATGGCGGTAAGTCGTTCACGCCGACCAACGGTGGCTTCAGTGGTCGCTTTGCGAATGCAATTCTCGCCGACCGCGAGACCCCGAATCGCGTGTACGCGTCGACCATTAACACCGCGACTGGTGGCGGCTTCTTCTTCGTCAGTGACAACAACGGCGAAAGCTGGCGTCCGTCAATGCGCAGCATGCCTTCGCGTCTTATCACTTACTCGATTCTGCAAGACGCGCGTGATGCGAACATAATCTACCTTGGAACCAATCTCGGCGTTTACCGGTCCACTGATCGTGGTACTTCATGGGCGCCGGTTTGGGCTGTCGAGAAAAAGAAAGCGCCCGCTCGCAAAACGACAAAGACGGCGAAAGTGACCGCGGCCCCGCCGGCGAAGCGTCGTGGCCCGTCAACTTCAACCGACACGATCATGCAGGCGCAGGAAGCGCTCAACGCCGCTGGCTATCATCTCGGTGAGCCGGACGGCAAACCTGGACCAGCAACCACGGCAGCGGTGAGAAAGTTTCAGGACGATCGCCACCTGCCGGCCACAGGTAAACTCGATTCGATTACGCTCGCAGCGCTCGGTGTCGGCAACGGCAAGTCTGCTGCAGACCGCGCTTCGGATCTGATCATCGCTGACGCAGTCAACGCGCTCGTTCATACGGTTGATCCGGAAACGCATGAACCTGCAATCCTCGCGGGAACCAACAGCGGACTCTACCGGAGTGTCGACCCTACGAAAGGTTGGGAGAAACTCTCGTATGGCAGCTACGATCCCCGAACCACTTGCATCTCGACGAATCCGAAGCAGCCGGACATGATTCTGGTTGGAACACCAGCGAGCGGTGTGCTGATGTCGCGGGATGCCGGCGAGACGTGGCAGCAACTCGACGGGGTGCCGCGAGAGGTGCCGATTAACACGATAGCTCAGGATCCGCAGCGACCTGATTACATCTACGTGGGAACGAAACAGGCGTTGTTTGCGTCGCAGGATGGTGGCAAGTCGTGGAAGATGCGTGGCGGCAACCTGCCGTACGGCGACTTCACGAGCATTCTGATCAATCCGCGCAACGGCGACGAAGTGTTCGTTGGCAATGCTTATCAAATCAGCGAGGTGGGCGGCGGCGTGTTTCGCAGCACGAACGCGGGTCTAACGTGGGCGCGTATCGACCCGAAAGGCGGCCATTTACCGAGTCAAAGAATCTGGGCGCTCGCGTTTGACGCACACGATCAGAACGTGTTGTTTGTCGGTTCTCATTCGGCTGGTGTGTATGTCGTGCCGCGCATGAACGACGTCGTTTCGTCCGCACAGTGATTGGTTATAGGTCCTATCTGACAGATAGGACCTATATTGAAGAACAAGCGAAAGTCGAACTTGCTCCACTTTCCTTGACATGCCCTTATACAGGCGTGTACATTGCCGCCCTACCCGGTAAAAAAGGCGGCGGGTGTTTGTCGGACCAAGCGGGGTAACTACGGCAGGGCGGTAATCGAAACAAATTAGCTCGACATTTCAAATCCAAACGGCTCGCTTCCTCGCCAGCCTTCAACTCCCGACAACGCCAAGGTCAATCATGCAAGAGGTGGCTGTACGCTGTCTGACAGTCGGCGCAGTCCTGCACTGATTGTTCCGGCCAGCGAGGCGCGATAAGATCGTTTCACGCGCTGAGAGTTACCGGGCCGACAGGAGTGTCAATGTCTAGTGAACAACCCAAGCTGAATGACAGCGAGGTCAACAATTCAACATCCGACGAGTCAGAGACGACGACGCCGCAACAAAATGCTATGGTTTCTCAACCTGCACCAGTAACCCACACCCACGATACAGACGAAACAGATGAGACCCGCACCGGCGGCGATGTCGACTTCGGACAACTTCTCGATCAGTTTGAACAGGAACAGGCGACGCTCGAAGAGGGCGAAGTAGTGCGCGGCACAGTCGTCGGCTTGAGTGAACGAGGCGTCGTCATTGATTTCGGATATAAATCTGAAGGCATTGTTAACCCGGCCGAGTTTACTGAGAACGGCCAGCTGACGGTGAAAGCCGGCGACGAAGTTGAAGTGCTCGTGAAGAGCATGGAAACGGCCGACGGGCTTCCGGTCCTTTCGCGCGCCGACGCCGTCCGCATGAAAGCCTGGGACGATCTTGACAAGGCTTATCGCGACGGCTCAAACGTGAAGGGCCGCGTGATCGATCGCATTAAGGGCGGGCTGCGCGTTGACATCGACGGCATCGCTGCTTTCCTGCCGGGCTCGCAAGTCGATGTACGTCCGGTGCGCAATCTCGACAGCCTTCGCAATCAGGTGATTGAAGCGAAGGTGATCAAGCTCAACCGCAAGCGGTCCAATGTGGTGTTGTCGCGCAAAGCTGTTATCGAGCAGGAGAACACCGGCAGGAAAGACCAAACGCTACAGCAGATTGAAGAAGATATCGTCGTCGAGGGCCAGATCAAGAACCTCACTGACTACGGCGCCTTCGTTGACCTCGGCGGCGTTGATGGACTGCTGCACGTGACTGACATGTCGTGGGGACGGCTGCAGAACCCGAACGAACTGTTCAAAGTCGGCGACACAATCCAGGTTAAAGTGCTGAAGTTTGATCGTGACCGCGAGCGCGTATCGCTCGGTTACAAGCAACTGTTGCCGGATCCGTGGTCCAGCGTTGAAGAGCGTTTCCCGGTCGGTACGCGCGTAAGCGGACGAGTTGCAAGCGTTGCTGATTACGGTGCGTTCGTTGAGCTCGAGCCGGGGGTTGAAGGTTTGGTCCATGTTTCTGAGATGAGCTGGTCCAAGCGCGTGAAGCATCCGAGCAAGGTTGTTAATCCCGGCGACATGGTCGAGGTTGAAGTGCTGAGTGTCGATCCGCGGGCGCGTCGCATCAGTCTCGGCATGAAGCAGGTGCAGGAGAACCCGTGGCAGACGCTGCATGAGCGTTACCAGGTCGGCACCCGCGTTCATGGGCGCGTCAGAAACCTGACGGACTTCGGTGCCTTTATCGAGATCGAAGACGGTGTTGACGGCCTCGTGCACGTGTCAGACATTTCGTGGTCACGCCGTATCAAGCATCCGAGCGAAGTGTTGAAGAAGGGACAGGAGATCGACGCCGTAATCACCAGCATCGATACCGAGAACCGCCGGCTATCGCTTTCCATCAAGGATCTCGAACCGAACGCCTGGGAGAAGTTCACCACCGAACACAAACCCGGTGATGTGGTTCACGGGAAAGTCGCGCGGTTCGCCAACTTCGGCGCGTTCATCGAACTGGACGACAATCTCGAAGGTCTCTGCCATATCTCGGAGCTTTCGGAAGAACGCGTCGCGAAGCCCGAAGACGTTGTCCAACTCGGACAGGAGATGGACTTCAAAATCCTGCGCGTCGATCCGGAGACAAAGAAGATCGGACTTTCGGCGCGCGCGGTGGGCAAGGACGAGCCCATCGTCGATACGAAGATCTACTCGTCTGAGGCAGGCGGCGGCATGGCGTCGCTCGGCGAGTTGGCCGACTTCGGCTTGAGCAAACCCGACAACAACGAATAAGCCGCATTTTAGCCACGGATTTCACGGACGACACGGATTGTTCTGATCAGTGTCGATCCGTGTAACCCGTGGCTAAACTCTTGCCCAGCCCGTCGTTTTTCTGGTAGTGTACGAGTCAACATAACCTCGCCATTATCAAGACGTTATATTTCAAATACTCGAGGTAATGCATGACTAAAGCGGAACTCGTCGAAGACGTAGCTCGAGCGGCTGAGCTAACGAAGAAAGACGCTGAGCGTTTAGTAGAAATCGTTTTTGAGAGCATTATTGAAACGCTGAATCAGGGCGAGAAGATCGAGTTGCGCGGTTTTGGCAGTTTTCGCGTGCGCGAGCGTGGCGCCCGGCGCGGTAGGAATCCCAAAACGGGCGATCCCGTGAGCATCCCCGCCAAGCGAGTTCCGTATTTCAAACCCGGCAAAGAACTGAAAGAACTCATCAACGACGACAACGGGTCGCATGCATCGGCGCCAAACCCCGCACGCCCGATTGGTGATGACACACATCGCCCCCCCATCCTTTAAGCTCCAGCCAAATCGAGGTGTCTGAATTGGAGAGATTGTGGAGTCCCTGGCGTGCCAGGTACATCGCATCAGGTATCGATGCGCAGAATGAGACGTGTGTGTTCTGCGCGATGGCGGGCGATCCCGAGCGCGACGAGCAGAATTTTGTGCTGCACCGCGCGCAGCATTGTTTTGTAGTGCTGAATCTTTACCCCTATATCAGCGGACACCTGATGATCGTTCCTTACCTGCACACGAGCGAGTTTGACTCGATGGCGAAGGAGATCACGGATGACATGACGGACCAGGCGAAACGCGCGCAGACCGCTTTGCGCGAGGTTTACAAGCCCGCCGGATTCAATCTCGGAATGAACCTGGGGTCGGCCGCGGGCGCCGGCATCACCGATCACCTGCACATACATCTGTTGCCGCGTTGGGGCGGCGACACCAACTTCATGACCACTGTTGGCGAGACGCGCGTCTTACCTGAAGACCTTTCCACCACGTACTCAAAACTCCGACCAAAGTTTTAGCCACGAAAAAGCACAAAAGCACATAAGGAAAAGTTCGGCCTGCCGGCTCGGACGGCACTGAGCAAGCTAAAGCCTGAAGACTGAACTTTTCCTTATGTGCTTTTGTGCTTTTTCGTGGCTATCTTTTACTGACTTTGCGCGGGACGG
>DATNDM010000539.1:0-6051 GCA_035553235.1 Pyrinomonadaceae bacterium
AAGCCGGTTGCCGATACGACGCAGACTGCCGTCGATCACGTAGTCGATCCCGAGATCACGTCCGGCAAGGACCGGATCGATCGCGGCGCCGTGATAACGCAGTACGCTGCTCGTCGGCCGCACGACGAGCCGGTGTACGTTGCTGAGCCGTGTGATCAATGCGTCAGTGAGTCCGATACCGAGATACTCGTCGCCCGTGTTTTCTCCCGGCGGGCTCAGAATCCGGAAGGGAAGTACCGCGATTGATTCCTGGTCTTCACGCAACTGACCCGCAATCGTCGGCAGCGCCGCGAGGCGGTGGTCCAGCCGGCGCAGCAGGTCGTTGAACCGCGGATGACCGTGCAGTGGATCGAGTTCCGGATCGACTCCCATCCACAGCACTTTCGCGTCGCCGCTGTCGTACGCTCGTTCGAGCAGGTCGAGCGCTTCTTCCGGACGACCGAGCTGGCAGGTTACGAGCGCGAGATGATACGGCGACACGTAACGACGCTCGGCCAACAGGTGCATGTCGTTCAGCACCGCCTGCGCCTTCTCGAGTTCTCCGGCGGCGGCGTACGAGCTGGCGAGACGTCCGAGCGTGTGCGACGCCTTGCCCATCATCTCGACGCACTGCTCAGCCGCGTGAATTGCTTCAGCGTGGCGACTCAAACGACTCAGCACGAAGCTCGAGCCGTAAAGCATCATCAGGTTGCGCGGTTCGTTTTCAAGCGTGACGCTCGCGAATCGATTCGCTTCGTCGAAACGGCGCGCGTGATACGAACACCAGACCACCGCGAAACGCGAGATGACGGCGAGTGGATCGAGATCGCGGCCGGTGTGCGCTTCGCGCAGCGACTCACTGAACCGGCCTTCCATCGCGAGCTGTAACGAATACCACACGCGCGCCGGTGCGTAGTTTGGATCGAGCTCGATCGCGCGCACGAGATGATGTTCGGCGCTGGCCCACGCGAAGTCGCGGCAGAGTATCGCCTGTCCGAGCGCAACGTGACCTTCCGCGAGGTTCGGATCGAGCTCAACTGCCGTCGACGCTGCTTCGTAAGCCGCCGCCGAACACTCCGCAAAAGGCATCACGCTGAACACGCCAAGCCAGTTGTGATAGTTCGCGACGCCGGCATACGCGAGCGCGTACTTCGGATCGAGTGCGATAGCCTGCTGGTAACAGACGATTGCGCGTGCAAAGCCGTCTTCAGTAAACGTGTTCCAGTAAAAACGTCCACGCAGGTAAGCTTCGTGCGCCTGCGGATTGTCCGTGCCGCGCTTGGCGAGTCGCAGCCGCTGGTCCACAGTCAGGTGCGGCACGATCGCTTCGGCAACGTGCGACGAGATGACGTCTTCGAGGTTCAGAACGTCCGTAAACTGCTCGTCAAACTGTCCGGCCCACGCAGTCGTTTCCTCGCGCACGTTGAGCAGCTGAATCGTGACGCGGATGCGTTCGGCCGTGCGTCTGATTCTGCCGTCGAGCACGAACTCGACGCCGAGTTCGCGACCGGCACGAAGCGGATCGGCGTCGGGCCCGTATTGGAGTACGCTGCTTGTTGGTCTGACTGCAAAACTGCGGATAGCGCTGAGACGCGTAATGAGTGCGTCGGCGAGACCAGTGCCGAGATAGTCTGGACCAGCATCGGGCTGGTTGATGTCGAGAATTTTCATCGGCAACACGGCCAACGAGTTTTCATTCGTCACACCGGGCCTGACTGGACCACTCGCGCGTGGCGGATCCGGCAAATCCAGGATCGGACGGCCTTCGAGAAAGCGCGTGATGTCGTCGCGGAGGTCCGCCGCGGTTTGATAGCGCCACTCCGGTTCCTTGCGCAGCGCCTGCATCACGATGTTGTCGAGATCGCCGGAGAGCGCGCGACGCAGGTGTTCGAGCGTCGTGCCGCGCGTCGTGTAGAGACGCTTAAGCGTGGTCGACTCGTCGTCACCGGTGTAAAGACTCGGCAACAGATCCTCTGCGCGCGTATTGATGATGCTCGGCGGCGCCGGAGCTTCTTCACAGATGACACGCGCGATCTCGTGTGGCGCGCGATTAACGAGACGGTACGGCCGGTGACCGGTCAACAGTTCGTAGAGCAACACGCCGAGTGAATAGACGTCGGTAGTCGGTGTTGTCGGCGCGCCCTGCACTTGTTCCGGCGAAGCGTACTCGGGAGTCATCAAGCGCATCGCAGTTGCGGTTGGATCATGAGTGATGTCGCCGGCGAGTGTGGGATTGAGCAACTTCGCGATACCGAAGTCGAGCAGCTTCGGTACGCCTTCCGCGGTGACGAGCACGTTCGACGGTTTTATATCGCGGTGCACGACCTGTTTCTGGTGTGCATAGTGGACCGCGTCACAGATGGAGCGAAAGAGTTTCAGTCGCTCGGTGATGTTGAGATTGTGATTGTCGCAGTAAGTGTAGAGCGGTTGCCCTTCGATAAACTCCATCACGAAGTAGGGCAGACCGTCTTCAGTTGTGCCGCCATCGAGCAAGCCGGCGATGTGTGGGTGATCGAGAGCAGCGAGAATCTGTCTTTCTTTGCGGAAGCGACGCAGGATGAAGTCTGTGTCCATTCCGCGCTTCACGAGTTTGATGGCGGCGCGTTTGTTGAATTCGTTGTCAGCGCGCAACGCTTCGTAGACCGCGCCCATGCCGCCGCGACCGATCTCGCGCTCGATACGATACGAGCCGAGACGTCGCCCGATCATCGGATCTTTATCTTCGACGAACGATTCGAGAACGCTCAGTTCCGTGTTGCCGTAAACAGGTTGTTCCAAAAGTTCTCCAGCACTGTCGTACTGTGAAAGCAGCGACTCAACGTCGCGCCTGAGTTCGGTGTCGTTGGCGCACACGTCGGACACGTAGCGATCTCGATCGTCGGGTGAAAGATCGAGCGCAGCCTGGAAAATTTCCTCTACCTGTCGCCAGCGTTCGGGAGTCATTTATGTCTTGTCGGTGCAATCTCTGTGTTCTCTGTGCTTCTGTGGTGTTGGGTCGATCTTAACCACAGAGACACAGAGAACACAGAGATTGCACAGAGGTTGTTCTAGTTGCCTTGCTGGATTGGACTTACTGCGTGCATCAAATATTCCGTTGCATTTCTCCATGAAGCCAGGCCTTGGCCAAGCGCCAATGACGTTTGATGGTGGTAGGAGTAACACCCATAACGTCTGCCGTCTCTTCGATGGAGAGTCCGCCGAAGTAACGCAACTCCACCATGCGTGCTTTTTGCGGGTCGAATGTGGCCAGTGTCTTTAACGCATCGTCGAGTGCGATCAGTTCCGCACTTCTTTCAACCGCTCGATCGATGTTTTCGTCAAGAGAGAGTTTTTGAAAATCCTGGCCACGCTTTTCCGCGTTGTGCTTGCGCGCATGATCGACGAGCAAGCGACGCATTATCTGGGCAGCGACTCCGAAAAAATGAGCGCGGTTCTGCCAGTTCACCCGCGATTGGTCGATGAGCCGGAGATAAGCCTCATGCACCAGCGCGGTTGGCTGCAGAGTGTGATCGGGTCGCTCCCGTCGCAGATAATTCGCTGCAAGCTTACGCAGTTCATCGTAGATGACGGGTAGCAAAAGATCAACTGCGTTCCGATCGCCTTTGGAGAGCTCGATCAGTAGATGGGTTACGTTGTCTGAGGGGTGCTCACTCAATCGGTAACTCTCCGTTAATCGAAGACTTAAAAAGGTTCATTAGTATAAGGCCAACCTCACTACTCGCGGTAGCGCCAGCTGACCGGACGCTTGGTTGGCCCTATTCCCGATTTCTTTGCGCGTTAGTGGGTGGAGCGAATTTCGGGAGATTTCGAGAGGGAAGACATCATGCAGGCGTTGACGGGCAAAATCAGCAGTTTCGTGACACGGGTGTTCGGTTGTTGGCACGCGGATCTCAGCCGGCCGTTTTCGCGCGGGGGGCGCGCGTATCGGAAGTGCCTGAATTGCGGAGCGCAACGGCACTTTAATCTCGGTAACTGGGAAATGCAGGGCAAGTTTTTTTACAGTAACTGACCCGACGAAGCTTTGCCTGAAAGTAGGGATGGCGCTTGGATCGGGTCAGTACAGGGAGCGGTAGCGACCTGGTCAACCATAGGAATCAAGGATCATTAGAAATATCGCATGCTAATCACTAACCAGGTCGCTACCGCTCCCTGTACTGACCCGATCCAACAATGATTTCTGACTTTTGAAGCAAAACCACCCGACGACGATTACACGGCTGATCACTCCTCCGTCAGCCGTGTAACCTGCGAGAACTTCTTGCTTTTGTCTGAATAGATGTAGCTGTCGCGGCCCTTCACCACCAGATCCGATTCAGTCACCTTCACTTTGATCTGACGACGTTCCCCGTCTTTTCCAGGTGTTGACGGGTAATAACCAAGGCTGTACTGCCGCCCGAGCTCTTCAGCGATCCACGTAAAAGCCTGCGCGATTCCAAACATCGAGTCGCCACTGTAAAAACGGCCACCCGTAGCATTTGAAAGTGCGTGCAGGTATGCGACGGCGCGTCTGTAATCGCCGGGTGACGAACCGGGAATTCCGCCGGGAATACCGCCCGGACTTGGTAGCGGTAGACCTAGAATCCTGCCGCGCCCGCCGGGTAATGGAATACCGCCGCCCATCCCACCTCCGGCGAATCCGGATGTGTCGTAGTCGACTGAGTAGATCGGCGCGTCTGATTCTTCTGCGAGCCGAAGCGTGCTGTCGTACGAAGCGCGATGGCTGGTCGTGTCGACGCCGTCCGTGAAAAGGACCACTGCTTTGCGGCCCTGAATCGTGTTGAGTTGTTTTCTCAGGATGTCGTCGACGGCGTCGTAGAGACGCGTGCCGCCACCGGTGCGCGTGTGACGGATCGCCTTCTCAATCACGTTTCGATCAGTAGTCGGTTTGCACTGCACCTGGATCCTATCGTCAAACGACATCACCATCACGCTGTCTGTTTCTTTCAGTTTTCCAACGAAGTTGATTGCCGCGTCGTGAATGTCGTCCAGGCGAACTTGCGTCGAGCCGCTCGTGTCGATGAGTAAGACGACGCTGAATGGCGCATCGGTGGTGGCGAAGTAAGCGATCTTCTGTTCGACGCCGTTTTCCTCGAGCCGAAACTGTTCGCGACGAAGCTGCGGAACGTAACGTCCGTTGCGATCCATGACGGTGACGGGCACCGTTACTAAGGCGGTATCGAAGCGAATCACGTCGCCTTCGACGGTTTCGCCTGCGGGATTGATCTTTGTTTCGGTGGTGACGCCGTCGTCAGCGGGCTTTGCGGGTTCGGTTTTGGCGGGTTTGGGTTCGGATGTTTTGCGTCCTGACTGTGCGTACAGGTTGAACGGCAGGAAGACACTCAAAAGCAGAATGAGCGACAGTTTGGTTTTGTGCATAAGTATCCTGGCCTGGAAATGTGCTGCGGGAGAGTGCTCGTCGGTTGTGGAGGATAGATGCGGTCAAGGGTGGTGAGGGTTGGAAAACCCTTTGGCGCGTTTGTGCCTTTTGTGGCTAAATCTCGGTTCTTCCGCTATATTGCCGCGCAATTATGACGGCAGAAACCGAACTCGAACTCGACCCCAGACTTCGCGACCGGGCCTTTATCGGACACCCGAAGGGTCTCGTGCCGCTCTTCTTCACCGAGCTTTGGGAGCGCTTCAGCTATTACGGTATGCGCGCCATCCTTGTCCTTTATATGGTTGCGCCTCCAGCACAGGGCGGCCTCGGCTTTGACGTGAAGCGCGCCGCCTCGATCTACGGCTGGTACACGATGTCCGTCTATATAACGGCTTTGCCGGGCGGACTCGCCGCTGACTATCTGCTCGGTGCGCGTCTCGCTGTCTTTCTCGGCGGCCTCGTCATCGCTGCCGGCCACTTCTCGATGGTCTTCCAGTCGATGACGTCGTTCTATCTCGGCATGGTGCTGATCGCGGTCGGTACGGGTCTTCTCAAACCGAACATCAGCGCGATGGTTGGCGGTCTTTACGGCAGGAACGATCCGCGTCGCGATAGCGGCTTTTCGATCTTTTACATGGGTATCAATATCGGCGCTTTGCTCGCGCCGTTAGTGTGCGGATATCTTGCGCAGAGTA
>DATNDM010000540.1:0-6036 GCA_035553235.1 Pyrinomonadaceae bacterium
ACTATGTGCTCGACGATGGGCGGCTCGTGGTCGCGCACGCCGGATTGAAGGAAGAGCTACAAGGTCGTGGATCCGGCAAAGTTCGCGACTTCGCACTGTTCGGCGAGACGACCGGTGAGACCGATGAGTTTGGCTTGCCGGTGCGCTACAACTGGGCCGCCGAATATCGCGGCAAGGCGATGGTGGTCTATGGTCACACGCCCGTTCCGGAACCTGAATGGCTGAACCGCACGATCTGCATCGACACCGGCTGCGTTTTCGGCGGCAAGCTCACCGCGCTTCGTTATCCTGAAAAAGAGTTAATCTCCGTTCCAGCTCTGCAAACGTACTACGAGCCTGCGAAGCCGTTTCTTCCCGAGGAGGAACAGGCGCCCGCACTCACCGCACAACAGACGTACGATGACGTTCTCGACATCCAGGACGTGATCGGCAAACGAATCATCTCGACGCGATTGCATCGCACGGTAACCATCCGCGAAGAAAACAGCATCGCGGCGCTGGAAGTCATGAGTCGCTTCGCGGCAAACCCGAAGTGGCTGATCTATCTGCCGCCCACGATGTCGCCGTCCGAGACGAGTCAACTGCACGACTTGCTCGAGCATCCTGCCGAGGCGTTCTCGTACTACCGTAATCAGGGCGTCGCAAAAGTCGTTTGCGAGGAGAAGCACATGGGTTCGCGTGCGGTTGTGATTGTTTGCCGCGACGAAGACTCGGCACGGCAACGATTCGGCGTCGTCGGCGATGGTCCAGGCATCTGTTATACGCGAACAGGCCGCCGGTTCTTCGACGATAAGGTGCTCGAAAGTGAGTTTATCGGCACGATTCAGGCCGCGATTTCCAGCGCGGGGCTTTGGGATGAGTTCAACACTGATTGGTTCTGTCTTGATTGCGAGCTCATGCCGTGGTCGGCGAAGGCGCAGGAGTTACTGCGGCAACAATATGCTGCTGTTGGCGCCGCATCGCACGCGTCGCTTGCCGAGGCGGTGATGGCGCTCGAACAAGCTGCACAAAGAGTCGGCGATGTTGGTCCACTCGCGGATCGATATCGAGCGCGAGAACAAGCCGCGCGGCAATATACCGACGCATATCGTCGATACTGCTGGCCGGTGAATTCAATCGCCGACTTGAAGCTCGCGCCTTTCCACCTATTGGCGACAGAAGGAAAAGTTCATACCGATAAAGATCACATCTGGCACATGGAGACGCTCAGGAAAATCTCCGGTGATGGACTATCGATCGCGACAGCGCACATGGTCGTTGACGTGACTGATCCGGCAAGCCAGGACGCCGGCGTTAAATGGTGGGAAGAGTTAACGAGCACCGGCGGTGAGGGCATGGTCGTTAAGCCGCTCGACTTCATCGCGCGCGGACCTCGTGGTCTTGTTCAGCCGGCAGTGAAATGCAGAGGACGCGAGTACCTGCGAATCATCTACGGGCCTGAGTACACCGCGCCCGAGAACCTCGAGCGACTGCGATCCCGAGGCTTGTCAGCAAAGCGTTCGCTGGCGTTGCGTGAGTTTGCGCTCGGGATCGAAGGTCTCGAGAGATTTGTGCAAAGAGAACCATTGCGTCGAGTTCATGAATGCGTTTTCGGCGTCCTCGCTTTGGAAAGCGAACCCGTCGATCCGCGTTTGTAAGATCGTATTTCGCTTACAAGCTCGAATTCATCGCGCAGTGTTCCTTCCGACCCATCACCCAGTTTTGCTGGATGAGATAGTCGCGCGAGCCGAGCCTCAGGTTGGCGCGCGCGCCGTTCGCTGTTGCGTAGGTTAGTCCAAACTGGCCCTCGCACTTGGAAGCATTCTCCAATCCATAACGATCAAACCACCCGCCACCCGTCGGGTTAGTTATCACTCTGCTGAGCAATTGAGCCAACGTTGATGCCATTGCATCCGCCGCCAGGTTTTGATTCGGAGTCGGCAACTGAACTCCACTCGAAAAAAACTGCGGTGCTGCAACAGTCGGACAACGATTCGGATTGCCGACGAACGCGTATGGGAATTGTGATCCAAGCGCCTCACCCACTCCGTGATACGGCAGTGCCAGAGATTGACAGAAGCCGGTTGCGTTGGAACTCACATCGGCCGACGCGACTACCACGTAGATACCGGATGGATCCTGTGGCAGCTTGCCGGTGGTGATCTGATCCGCGACGATGCCCGCGATGTCCGTCGCGGTCAGCTCGAGCCCATGCGAATATCGATCGATACTCGCGCTGGCATACAAGAGTCCGCCACTCGGTGCTCCACCGATGTTATTCGGATACATCGCATTTATCTGGAAGTATGGCGATCCGCCGACGTTCGAAAGAAAGTCCGTCAGAATAAATTGCACAGCCGTATTGTCGGCGTTGTCATCCCAGGTTCCATACCAGATGACGTACACGCCGGGAACGCCAGTGACGATTGGTCCATTGTGGTAAGCCATTTTGCTATCGGTCTTCACCTGCGTTTTCTGATTGCCGGACACGCTCTGGGCCAATGCCGGCAGCTCGCACAAAGCCATGGTCAAGGCCACGGCCAGGATCATCGAGTTCATTCTCTTGCTTTTCATTTCAAGTCTCCTTTCATGATCAGGGCGATTGCTCTTAAGTGTTGTTATCAGTGCCTATGACCTGATTTCGCGCGGCGACCAGCGTTCTGACACACACGACGAGCGAGCCGTTTGGCGTCTCGCGGTAATGAATCGAACCGGTTTCGACCAGGCGATAGATCATTCGTGTTGGTACATGCGATAAAAGGGCGGCGTGGTCCGGCGCGAGCATGATTGCGTCGCCAGTCGAGCATTCGGCGCAGAGCGCGGGCAGCGAGCCGCTCGCGGTCCTGATGGCATAGATCTCGTGAATCTCGACTGTCTTTTCGGTCCTGCGTGTTTTCTTCACGACGTATCTCCGTTGCTGGACGGTTTATTGCCGTCACTACCAACCGACCATATAATTGGCGCGCTTTCTGCCAACCGCGCCCACGTTAGTGCCGGGTGCTCGAAAAAGTCTTTCGGGATTTCTTAAGTTGCGCTGAAAAAGCTCTTACCGCGGGTCTTACAGAATTCTTACAGTCGTTATGGTCTGGCCTGACAATCACTTATATGAATTCGGGCCGTTTGTGCTTGATGCGCACAGTCGAATACTGCTGCGCGATGGCGCGACGGTTCGGCTAACTCCGAAGGCTTTTGAAACTCTGCTGGTCCTCGTTCAGCACGGAGTGCAGGTGGTTGATAAGGAGCAACTGCTGAAGGAGGTGTGGCCGGACACGTTTGTCGAAGAGGGAAGTCTTTCGCGCAACATACACGAATTGAGGAAGGCGCTCGGCGACGACACGTCGCAGCCGTCGTACATCGAGACGATTCCGAAGCGTGGCTACAGGTTCCTGGCTCCGTTAAAAGTGTCAGCGCTCGACGCGGCGCAAACCGCCCCTGTTGGCGAAACGACGGTCATCGAAAAGCACACCTTTGCGCGTGTGTTGAGTGAAGAGTTTGAAGGATCCGAAGTGCCGGCTGAAGTCGCGCCGGCGCCTTCAAGGCCGTTACTGGCGCCGCCTCGCGATTTACCACGACGAACGAAGCCGATTGTTCTCGTTGCTTCAACAGTGCTGGCAGTCTTGCTCGTGGGCGCGGTTGCCACGGTTGTGTATCTGAAACGTCGCGGCACGTCTAAGGCGCCGGTGTCGCGAGCTAAAACCACGCTGCGCAGATTGACCAACAACAATGCGGCCGATGAGGCACCCGCCTGGTCGCCCGACGGCCGCCACATCGCGTTCTGGAGTAATCGCGACGGGAAGGCTGAGATCTACGTAATGAACGCGGACGGATCCGACGTGAAACGATTGACCAACAATCTGTCAGACGATTTTGGTCCAAAGTGGTCGCCGGACGGCCGCAAAATTCTGTTCGATAGCGAGCGAGACGGGAACAAGGAAATCTATGTGATGGATGCGGACGGCGGTAACCAGACTCGCTTGACGAGAAACAATGCGACTGACAGTGCAACCTCGTGGTCGCCTGACGGTAGCCAGATCGCATTTGCGAGCGACCGCGATCATCCGAATCCTTTCAATTTCGATATCTACTTGATGAATGCTGATGGCTCGAATGTCAGGAAAATAATCGATGATCCCGAGTACGATGCGGAGCCGCGCTGGTCGCCGGATGGTAAGAAGATCCTTTTCATAACCGGAAGGAACGGCAACTTCGATATCTACTCGGCGAACACAGACGGCACAGACCAGCGAAACCTGACTGCGAATTACGACAAGAACGACATTGCGCCGGCGTGGTCGCCTGACGGCAACAACATCGCGTTTGTCCGTAACGTTCAAGGCAAAGAACAGATCTTTGTGATGAGCGCCGATGGCAGCAATCTCAAACGCGTCACGAACAACTCGTCAAATAATGGGCAGCCCGCGTGGTCGCCCGACGGCTCGAAGCTTGTGTTTCAGACTGATCGAGATGGGAACTACGAGATATGCGTGATGAGTGTTGACGGCGAGTTGGCCCAACTCACCGACGATCCGGCGGACGATCTCGAGCCCGCCTGGTCTCCCGACGGCAACCGGCTCGCGTTTTCAAGTAACAGCGCGGGCAGGCGTCACATTTACCTCATGAACGCTGACGGAAGCGCGCCCACGCAAATCACGAATGCGGAGGCGGATGATAGCGAACCGGCATGGTCGCGAGACGGCAGACGAATAGCATTCGTGCGTGCGATAGCCGGCAACCCGGAGATCTACGTGGTAAACGCTGATGGAACTAATGAAGCTCGATTGACATCGGATCCCGGGATTGACATGTCTCCCAACTGGGCGCCCGACGGAAGAATCTTCTTCACGAGCAATCGCGATGGTAAGCGAGAACTCTATGTAATGAACGCTGATGGCACTGCGGTCAGCAGGTTCACGACCACCGGAGCAAGATCGTCTGCGTGGTCGCCGGACGGAAGCAAAGTCGCATTCATCAGCTCGAGTCCGGAGCACTGGCTTCAGGTCTTCGTGGCGGATGCGAATGGTGGAAACGTCCGGATGGTGACGAAGGATCCATTGAGCTTGTTTGGTCCATGCTGGTCCGCCGACGGCGCGAGGATCGCGTTTGCCGTTGATAATCTCGGCGTGGCCTCGAATATCTTTCAGATAGATTTGGACGGCAGCAACTTGCAGCGTCTGACCGCCGGTCCCAAGATCGACACGCACCCCGCAATCTCCCCCGACGGCTCGAAACTCGCTTTCCAGAGCAACCGCGACGGCAACTACGAGATCTACGTGATGAGCCTTCGCTAGCGGATTTGTAGCCACAAAGAATCGCAAAAAGCTCCGAAATCAGCAGAAATCTTGTGAGCTTTTTGTGCTTCTTTGTCGCATGGGGTTAAATGTTGCTGTATGCCGGTTGAAAAGTTTGACCATGAGGGCGCGGTCGTCGAGAAGACCGAGAGTAAGACAAGGCTGGAGCGGCCGCCGCTCTACAAGGTCTTTCTGCATAATGACGATTTCACCACGATGGAATTCGTCGTATTCATCCTGCAAACTGTCTTCAATCACGGCGAAAGCCAGGCCATTCGAGTCATGCTCAACGTGCACAAGCAAGGCATCGGTCTGGCCGGCGTCTATACTCATGAAGTTGCTGAGATGAAGGTCGACAAAGTTACGAGCCTGGCTCAGGCGAACGAGTTTCCGCTCTTGTGCACGATGGAAGAAGACGCAGGCTCTGATTAAAGAATGATTACAAAGGAACTTGAAAATACTTTAAACCTGGCAATCGCGGAGGCGACCAAGCGACAGCACGAGTACGTTACGTTGGAACATCTGCTGCTCGCATTGCTCGCGGATCCGACTGCACGCGACGTCATTTACTCTTGCGGCGGAAACCTCAACGCTTTGAAAAAAGAGATCGAGGAGTTCTTCGCTGCGCACGAGGAAATGGTCAGTCCCGATCTGAGCACGTTGCCGGAACAGACAATCGCGTTCCAACAGGTATTGCAGTATGCGTTGCTCCAGGCGCAAGCGAGTGAACAACGGGAGTTGAACGGTGGCGGTGTGCTGGCGGCGTTGT
>DATNDM010000541.1:0-3322 GCA_035553235.1 Pyrinomonadaceae bacterium
GCAGCGCAGGCATAAAGCCAAACAACAACCCGGTGAACACAGTCAGCCCCGCCGTGAACGCGAGCACGCTGCCGCTCAGCCGCACTTCTTCCATGCGCACGATGCCGGTGATCGGAAGCTTGTCGAGCATGCGAATGCCAACGCCGGCCAGACCAACACCGACGAGCGCGCCGATGAACGAGAGCAATATGCTTTCAGTCAGAAGCTGTCGCGCCACTCGCGATGGGGATGCGCCCAGCGAGACACGGACTGCAATTTCTCGCGTACGCGACGTCGCTCGTGCGAGCAAAAGATTGGCAACGTTCGCACAAGCAATGAGCAGCACGAGTGCGACCGCAGCGAGCAACACGAGCAGCGGCTTCTCAGTTTTGCCAAGCATCGCGTCGCGCATCGGCGTGAGGATCGTGCCTGGGCCATTGCCCTCGCTGAGTCCGACTGCCTCGCTGTTGTTCGGATGTTCGCGACCGAAGTTCTGAAGGACTTGAGTCGTATCAGCCTGCGCCTGGCCCAACTGCACGCCCGGTTTCAAACGTCCAACGACGGCGAAGAAATAAGGCGCAGTTCGCTTCGCGTCGAAGGCGAGCGGCGTCCACAGATCGATCTCGTAACGTGGAAACTTAAACTCAGCCGGCATGACGCCGACGATCTGTGTCGGCGTGTTATTCAAACTCAGCGTGCGGCCGACAACACCCGGATCGCCGCCGAAGCGTCGCTGCCAGAACGCGTGACTAATCACGCACACCTGGTTCTTACCTTTGACGTCTTCGCCTTCGACAAACGTGCGACCGAGCAACGGACTGACGCCGAACACTTTGAAAAAGTCGGCGGTCACCGTAGCGATCGGCAATCGTTCCGGTTCGCCTGCGCCCGTGAGGTTCGTGGCCGCGGTGTTGTAGATCGCGATCGATTCAAACGTGCGATTCTGTTCGCGATATGCAGCAAAGTCGGCCTGCGAAACACCCCACGACGACAAACCCAGCTTCGGACTCGCCTGCAACATCCTTACGAGCCGATCTGGTTCGCGAAACGGCAGCGGTCGCAGCAAAATGCTGTTGACCAGACTGAAAATCGCCGTATTTGCGCCAATGCCGAGCGCGAGCGTGATGACGGCAACCAGCGTGAAGCCCGGCTGCTTCAACAAGATTCGGAAGCCAAAGCGGATATCAGTAAGAATCGATTCCATGTCTGTTTAATCCGTGATTAAGTTTCACTCGTAACGAAGCGCGCGCAGTGGATCCACTTTCGTCGCCCTCCTCGCCGGCACCAAACACGCAACCAGCGCCACCAGCGCCAACAAGATCCCAATCACCGCAAACGTCCACGGGTCGCGCGGCTTAACTCCAAACAGCATGCTCGTCAAACTCTCGAGATACTTCGTCAACACGTACGCAGCACCTAATCCGACCGCAATACCCACGAGCGTCAGCACCATTCCCTGTCGCACCACCATCATCAACACGTTGCGCCGATCAGCGCCGAGCGCCATGCGAATTCCGATCTCGTGCGTGCGCTGCGACACGACATACGCCATCACGCCGTACAACCCAATCGCCGCAAGCTGCTGCGCGATCAGTCCGAAGAGCGTCAGCAACTTCGCAAACATGCGCTCCATCGAGAGTGTTTCATCAGCTTGTTGCACTTGCGTGCGGACGTCGCTGAGCGGCAGGTTGCTGTCAACTTCGTGCATCGCCTGTCGTATGCCCGCGATCGTCGCAGCAGGATCACCGGCCGTGCGCACTTCGAACGTTGCGAACGTCATCCTGCGCAACACCTGTCGCCACGATTGATAGACCGTCGGCTGGATCTCGTCGCGCTGGCTGGTGTATTTCGCGTCGCGCACAACACCGACAATCTCGATATCATTCGGTTTGGCAGGATCGAGTCCGAATCGTTTTCCAATCGGGTTCTCATTCCCAAAGTGCGCTCTCGCAAACGCCTGGTTGATGACGGCAACTCGCGGCGCGCGCGCATCGTCCTGTTCGGTTAGACCACGACCGAGGAGCAGCGGAATCTCCATCGTCTCGAAGAAGTTCCCTCGCACGGAATGCAACTTCACGTTGCTGTCACGCGGCTGGCCGTTCGCTCCGATCTCACCCGGCAAATAGGCTGCGCTGGTCCAGGAGCTGTTGGCCAACAATGGACTGCGTGAAAAAGTGACCGATCGCACACCGGGTACAGCTTCAAGGCGAGTGAAGCATCGTTGATACAGATCGGCGAGCTTCTCGTCGCGGTAACCGAGGAGGCTCGGGTCCACCTTGAAGAGCAGCACGTTATTCGCGTTGAATCCCATGTCCACGTGTTGCAGATTTCTGAGCGTGCGAATCAGCAGGCCCGCGCCGATCAGTAGCAACACCGACAGCGACACCTGGACCACGACGAGCGACTTGCTCAGCCACGAGCGGCCAATCCCACTCGAGCTGCGTCCCGTGTCTTTGAGCGCAGGTGTCAAATCCACATTAGTCGCGCGGAGCGCGGGCAGGATGCCGAAGATGATGCCGGTGAGAAACGAGAGGCCGAGAGTGAAGCCCAGCACACGCAGATCGAGGCGTGGAGTAAGTGCATTCATCTCGCGCCCGCCCCAGTCAGTCACAAGCAGAAGCCCGTCTTTGATCCAAAATGCAAAGAGAACTCCGAGCGCACCACCGAGCGCAGCAAGCAAAACGCTTTCGGTCAACAACTGCCGGACCAGCCGCCAGCGACTCGCGCCCACGGCGATTCGCACCGCGATCTCTTTCCTTCGTGACGACGAGCGCACCAGCAACAGGTTCGCGACGTTTGCGCACGCGATCAGCAGCACGACACCAACCACTCCGGCTAACAACCTCAGCGCCGGCGCGAACCAACGCCGCCTGTTCATCTCACCCTGGCTGCCGGATTCGACACCAAGCTTCGGCAGATCGTTCGGATCGAGCGTGCGCAGTGCAGCTCCCGCGTCTGTCTTGCGCAGCGCGCGGTGTTCGAGCACCGATTGCTGGAATGGACCAGCGAGAGTGGCTTCGGCCTGGGCCATCGTCGCGCCGGGTTTAAGGCGTCCCATCAATCGCAACCACCAGATGCCCGCGCCCTCGAGGTTGCTGGCGTCGCCCTGAACCTGCGGCTCCCATGCAAGCGGAATCGAAACGTCTTGCGAGTTTCCTACCTGCGCCGTGCCCGAAAAGTCCGGCGGAGTAACACCCGCAATCGTGAAAGCAACACCATTGATATTGACCTGCTTCCCGACCGCCGCCCGGTCTCCATTAAAACGGTTGGCCCAGAAGCGATGACTGAGCACAGCGATGGGAGTCGCAGCCGTGTTATCGTCCGCCTCTGTAATCGTGCGTCC
>DATNDM010000542.1:0-3537 GCA_035553235.1 Pyrinomonadaceae bacterium
GTTAAGCTCTACCGCCCGTCATCTTTCTTAACTACTTTGTCGATCGCCGCGCGCAACTCAGCCGGGTTGACGCGTCCGATGTGCCAGTAAACCATCTCACCCTTGTCGTTGTAGAGATAGGTCGCCGGCAAATCCCCGCGCCATCTTTTATCGACGAAATTGATCGCCGGCTCGGGATCCGAGACGTCGAGCAGGTACGCAGGCATCGTCGCGTTCATGTCGTTGAGAAACTTCGGCACGTCGGTTTTGATCTGATCGACGTCGTCCAACGACACCGTGACAAATTCCAGCGACTGTGGCCGGTACTCCTTGTCGATCTTCACAAGGTCGGGAAACTCGTCACGGCACGGATCGCAAAACGTGGCCCAGAAGTTAACCAGCAACGGACGCTCACGCTGCTGCTTGATCAAACCTTTGAGCGCCTCCGTGTCGATCGCCGAAACAACCGGCAATGGTTTCTCTGGTTTCGGCGCGGCGCTCTTCTTTCGTTGGGCCGGCACGACGAGACTGGCTGCCAAAACGCACAACACAACAGGAATGATTACTCTTTTGAAACGCATGGCTTTACTTACGCTCGTTTGATACTGCAACCGAAAGCTTTCGCTTCAGTTTTCTCGACTGCTTTGCCCGCGAGCGCCGCGTCGAGAGCATCGCGAAGATCGTTTGACTGGATTTGCGCGGGGTTGCGTGAATTGTCGATGCGACCGTGATAAAGCAGCTTGTTGTTCGCATCGATGAAGTAAGCTTCAGGCGTGACTGCGGCGCCGAATCTGTCAGCGATCTTGTTGCCTGGATCTTTCAGGATCGGGAACGAGAGTTTGTGTTCCGCGGCGTGTGCCTTAACTGCGGCCGCATCTTCCGCGACGTTTGAGTTGATCCCGACGACGTTGATGCCCTTCGCCTTGTAATCCTTGGCGAGCTTCTCCATGCGCTCGTTGTAAGCGTTCGAAACCGGGCACTGGACGGCGATGAACAGCAACACCGTGCCGTTCTTTCCAGCGAGTGACTTCAGCGACCGGTCCTTATTGTCGACGTCGGGGAGTGTAAAGTCTTCAATGGTGCTGCCAATCGCCGGCGCGGTCGGCCCTTCACCTTCAGCACGAGCAGCGGCTGCAAAAACGGCGCCCGCAACGACAAACAACGACGCGAACAGAATCGACAAATTTCTGGTCCCCATCAAACAACTCTCCTTTACCGCAAGTGCGAAAATCTCGTGTAATCTGTAACTGTGGAGTCGCTGGATAATATAACTGAAACAATTGAGCAGGCGCTACCAGTCCCGGTGCGGATGGACGCCGACGAAAGATACACGGGCCGCGGCGTAACTATCGCATTTCTTGACTCAGGTTTTTACGCGCACAAAGACCTGACCGAGCCAGACAATCGCATCCTCGCGTATCACAACATTTTTGAGCCCACAGACGGTGTCGCCGCGCTGCAAAAGTCTGACGTCGCGAGCTGGCACGGCATGATGACTTCCGTCGTTGCGGCCGGTAACGGTCATCTGTCTGACGGTTTTTATCGCAGCATCGCGTCCGAAGCGAACGTGGTGCTCGTGAAGATCGGCAAGACCGGACGCATTCCCGAAAGCAACATCGAAACCGGTTTGCGTTGGGTGTTTGAGAATCGAGACAAGTACAACATTCGCATCGTCAACATCTCCGCGGGCGGCGACTTCGAACAGCCGTATTTGACTAATGCTTTGTCGCAGTTAGTCGAAGCAGTCGTGAAAGCCGGATTGACGGTAATTTGCGCTGTCGGCAATGCGGGCATGGTGCCCGGACATCCGGTATTGCCGCCCGCGAGCGCGCCTTCGTGTATCGCAGTCGGCGGGCTCGACGATCAGAACTCACTCGATCGCGCCCGGCGTGGCATGTATCGCTCGTCGTATGGTCCAACGATCGACGGACTGCAAAAGCCGGAAGTGATCGCGCCCGGAATCTGGGTTGCTGGTCCAATCCTGCCACACACGCCGACCGCCGCTGAGGCCGCTCTCTACGCGCAACTCGATAACGCCGCTGACGAAGATCTGCGCGGAATCATTCTTGCGCATGCGGCAGTCGACAACGACATCTACGCCGCGCGTGATCTGCCAGTGTCGCTGTTGCGCCAGTTGATCACGATCAAGTTGCGCGAAGGCAACGTGATCAACAAGCACTACAAGTTTGTTGACGGCACATCGTTCGCGGCGCCGATCGTCTCGTCGATCGTGGCTTGCATGCTCGAAGCGAACCCGAAGCTCACGCCGCAACAAGTGAAACGCATTCTGATCGATACTGCCGAGCGCGTCGATGGAGTCGAAGTGGACCGGCAGGGCTGGGGCGTTGTGGTGCCGCGCAAAGCCGTGGCGATGGCTTTGCGTTGCCGTGGGTGATGTGCAACAATTCGCCGCACCTATAAACCTACCCGCAAGATTGGAGAGAGTTTGAGTTCGTATGTCTGAGAATGAAGCCGCCATGGGCGAGGCCGCTGCGAAAGCAACCGAGCCCGAAGCGAACACCGAAGAGATTACTTATCACGCTGTGGAGAAAGATGGAGTCGTCACGGCTATTTGGGAAATGCAGGGTCGCAAGCACCTGCGCACGATTGATCCACGCTCACGTCAGGGACAGGACATCCTTCGGCTTTACACCACCGAGCATCACGAGGAAGCCGCGGTTTAGCCGCGGTTTCCCTTCACCTTAATGGATTCGATCCGAAGATTTGGAACGACAGTCTTCCTCTAATTTCCAGCGCCGGATCGTAAGCTGTAGTCCGCATACACTTAACCTCTATCACGATTCCTGCCCGATAGCTGGAATGTAGGTTGCATCTCGCGCACGCGTAGTCCTCAAAAGAAACGGGGTTCGAAAACCCCACCCACTCCGGTCAAACCACCGACCACGTGCAAGGAGCAACTAAATGAAGAACGCTACTAAACTCTTTCCCCTTGTCGCAGCGTTGCTCACATTATTTGTGAGTCCGGTTCTAGCACAAACCTCCGGCTCGATCTCCGGTGAAGTTAAAGATGAAAAACAGGCAGTTGTCACCAACGCAACGGTGACGGTGCGAAACGTAAAAACGAACGAAACACGCACCACCTCAACCGATGGAGACGGTCGCTATCGTTTCACCGGCATGCGGGTCGGTGATTACGAAGTCACCGTCGAATCAACCGGTTTTGCGAAATACGTGCAGTCTGGAATCAGTCTCGTGCTGAATCAGGCAGCGACGGTTGATGTTTCGTTGAAAACGGGCGGCGTGACGGAAGTCGTAAACGTGGTCGAGAACGCCTCGATCTTGAACACTACGACCACGGAAGTTGGAACACGTTTTGACAATCGTCGTTTGGCGGAATTGCCGATCGCGACGAATCGCAACGTTTACAACATTGCGCTGTCCGCCCCCGGTGTGAGCCAGTTGCAATCCAACCAGGCTGGTTTCACGAACGGAATTAACTATTCGTCAAATGGCGGCCGCTTACGTTCAAACAATTTCCTGCTCGACGGCCAGGACAATAACGATTTCGGCGTCGGCGGCGGCGTGGTCCAACTGAAT
>DATNDM010000543.1:0-4172 GCA_035553235.1 Pyrinomonadaceae bacterium
GCGGCGAGCACCCCTGATGCGACGGTTTATGAACCGGCCAAAGCGCCGCCCGTTGCGAACGTTGCGGCGACCGTTGCGGAGTCAGCAGTTCGCGCTGAAACAGTGACGGTGCCTCACGTGCCCAAGCCTCAGCCAGCGCCGCCAGTGCCGGTCACCACGCCGGCAGTTTCAAAGAGCAAAGCCGGACTGTTGATCGGAATCGTTGTTGTGTTTGTGATTTTACTGGTCGCTGGTGTCGGAGGTTTTCTCGTTTGGAATAAGATGAGATCCAACAACGGTACGGCCAGTACAAACGCGAACACAACGAGCGTAGTTCCGACTGTTCCGGTTGAAATCGGTCGTTATTGGCTCGAACTCGAACCAGCGAAAAAAGGTGAATCACCAACGAAGGTTGCGGCACTGGTTCCGCTCGCTTCGGGCAAGTCGTTCAAGTTTCATTTCAATTTCCAGGACGATGGCTACCTTTATGTCTTTGGTCCAGGTGAGAAGAACCAACTGACTGCTTTTCTGACCGCCACGCCGTCGTCGGGAACCGGGCTTAAGAGCAACAAAGTCAGCAAGGGCGTCGAGGTCAGTTTCCCGAAGGATGACGAGAACGATGTGCGTAATCTGACGCTCGACACGAAGCCGGGAACAGACAACTTCACGATCATCTTTTCGAAGACGACGCTGTTGTCGGTGTTATTTTTAAGTGAGCCTTCGCCGGGCGATCCTTTATCCGCCGAACAGCAAGCGGAATTAAAAACCTTTGTTTCCAAGTTTCAATCGAAACCGCCGGTAATCGAGCTCGACGATGCAAACGCGCAGGCGCCGTTTGTCAGGGTGAAAGCCGCGCCTGACCAGACCAACAACCCTATTGTTTTCGATATCCGTATTCAGCACAATTAGCCCTCGTGCGGGCAGCAGGCAACGAAAAGGAGATGTGGGTGATGCGATTGAGTGTGATGGTATTCGGACTCGTTTGTGTTTGCGCGCTGGTGATTGGAACTGCCGCGCCGCTTATTCAGGACGATGACGACGTGCGTGGCGCGTTTTTGACCTCGAGGCCGAAGGATAAGCCCGCGAGTTCGGGCACGACCGCCAGGCCGAGCCATCGAAAACCGAAACCGGCTGGCGGTGGTTCGACCAGCAGCGGATCGAGCAGTAGTGGCTCAAGCAATCCGGGGCCGACTCATCCCGCCAAACCGGACAAAACTCCAAACAAACCCGGGCCTTCGACGCCAGTCAATGCGCGTCGGATGGGTTTGGGCGTGACGTTGTTTATGCGCGATTCCAACGGCTTGGCCGTGCGTGTCGATCCGGAGCACACGTTCCAGAAAGGCGATCGCGTGCGCGTGCTGCTGGAAACGAATGCGGACGGATATCTCTATATCTTCAACACGACTGATGACAGTCCGGCGACCATGATCTATCCGGACGCTGAACTGGATGAGGGCGGTAACTACCTTCAGGCGCACGTACCGTTTGAAATACCTTCCAGCGTTTCGACCGATGAGCGATTGCGGTGGTTTACTTTCGACCAGGTCGCGGGCACTGAACACTTGTTCTTCGTTTTTACGCGTGAGCCATTGAACGGTGTTCCTATCGAAGACGACTTAATCGCATTGTGCAAGGATTCGAAGTGTCCGGTAAAACCGAGCGCGGAGGTGTGGGAAGTCGTCCAGAAGCAGCTGCAGGAGCCGCTCAAGACTGACAAGACGCAGCAATTCGGTGATGCGCAAACTGCTAGTGAGAAGCAGGCTACGGCGCGCGGGATAGGATTGTCGAAGGAAGATCCGCCACCGTCGCTGGTCATGATGGCATCATCATCTCGTTCTACACTCGTGGCAACACTCGATCTCCTTCATAAATAGTTTCAGCCACACAAGGTCACAAAAGCACAAAGGGAAATTATATGAACCGTACTAAAAACTTCATGGCTTGGTTGTTGGCAGTGATGCTGTTTGTTACGCCAATGACCGCGTTCACGCAGACGAGCGATCAGGCGGGCACGGCTTTGCACGAAGGGCGGCGGTTGTTGAAGCGCGGGCAGGCAGATAAGGCACTCATCCAATTACGTAACGCGCTCAACCTGTACACCGCAGCGAAGAATAATAGCGGCATCGCAGCTGCGCACAATGAGCTTGGCGACCTGTACCTGCGACAGGGTCAGTACGCGGTCGCGCTCGACCATTATCAAAAAGCATTCGACGGATTCTTTGCCGGCAATCCAAAACAGAGTGCTGTTACTTCCGGTGTTGCGTCGGCCGCGGCACCTGCGGCTGTCACGACTGCTGCCTCAGCCGCCGCCAGCATTGCGGACGATAAGTACAACGCGAACCTCATGCTTGCCAAGATTGGCGACGTGAATTTCCGTCTCGGAAAAACAGCGGACGCCAAGGCGGCGTATGACCGGATGGTCGTCAAAAAGCCTGAAGGCGCGGCCTCGAAGGTGGGCCGAAGATTTGGCGGATTGAGTGCGATTACGGGTGCGATTTCAACCGGGAAAGTCGAAGTGTCCGCACCGACGAGCGCGCTGACAGTAGCGCTTGAAGCGAAGAAGGAACTCGATGAGTATCGCACTTCGATCGTTTATTCGAGCTACGAATTAGGCCTCGGTCGTCTCGCTTACGCCGACAACGATCTTGAAGCAGCGAAACAGCATTTCAGTAACGCACTTGAAGCGTCAGGCAGTTCGCTTGCCGGCATAGCAAAACTCGGACAGGTGCGACGCTTCCGCGCCGCGGCGCGCACGAGCCTCGGCGACGTCGCATTAAGACAGGGAAAGTTCAAAGACGCCTCCAAGTTTTACAACGACGCCAAAAAAGGTGCGCAGGACGACAAGCGTCTCGATCTGATGTGGCCGGCGCAACGCGGTCTGGGAAGGAGCCTGTGGTTACAGGCGTTGCAGGAGAAAGATCAGAAGAAGGCGTTGGGGTTGCGCGAGCAAGCAGTGGCCAACTACCGCGAATCACTCGGCACGATCGAGACGTTGCGGGAAGGAAGTCTGCGTGCTGATGAGTCGCGCACTACGTTCCTCGCGTCAATCAAAGACGTTTTCGATGAAGCTGCGGCGGCGAATGCCGCGCTCGCGTTGTTAACCAGTCCATCGGCTACTGATCCGCTGAGCGGCAAAGCACTCGAGTACGCGAGCGAAGCGTTTCGCATCAACGAGCAGTCGAGGGCGCGTTCGCTGCTCGACATGCTCAACGAAACTGACGCCACGATCACGGAAGGTGTTCCGGCTGATTTACTGAAACGCAAGCAAGACAACCTCGACCGCCAGCAGGAAATTGCTGACATTCTCACCGGAGTCAACATCTCGAGCGAGGAGATCAAAAAGAAACCGTCGGAACTCGACGCAGATCTCGAGAAGTTGCAGGCCGAGTACGAAGAGATTGAGAACCAGATCCGCACTGCGAGTCCGCGATACGCGACACTGACGGCAAACAAACCGCTGACGGTTGCAGAAGTTCAGCAGAACGTGCTTGACGATCAAACGGCGCTAGTCGAGTACGCGCTGCAAACTGACGATTCGTATCTTTTCGCAGTCAGCAAAACCGCGGTGAATCTGTATAAACTGCCGCCCCGCGCGAACATCGAAAAGCTTGCGATGGACCTGCGCGCGCAGTTAATTCCATCGAAACTTCAGCGCCGGATTGTCGGCATCGACGTTGCCGAAGCGAACCGCGGCCTCGGAATCTCCGCGACGGCCGCGCCCGAAGATGTCGCACCGTTTGTCACAGCCGCAAACGCGCTTTACAAACTCGTGCTCCAACCCGCCGCCGGAATGATTGGAGAGAAACGCCTGATGGTCGTTGCCGACGGCGCCCTCAATTACATTCCGTTCGAAGTGTTGCTCAAGACTCCCGATGGCGCTGATTTCTCATCGCTCGGATACCTCGTCAAGACAAACGAAATCATTTACGCGCCTTCAGCATCGGTGGTCGGCGCGATCAAGCAACAGCGCACGAAAAATACAAGCAAAGCGATGCTGATCATCGCCGACCCGGTATTCAACTCGAACGACGCGCGTGCGCAGAAGAAGACCGCCGCGGCGCCCGCGAGCGACGCTGAAGCCCGAGGTCTCGGGATTGCGAGCGCGCTCACAGACGTCAGCGGTTCCACTCCTCCAGCGCCAACAGCGCAGATGGAGGGATTGCCGCTCGCACGACTCAACGGCACGCGCACTG
>DATNDM010000544.1:0-6553 GCA_035553235.1 Pyrinomonadaceae bacterium
ACAGCGTCACACCCGAGCGACAACTCGGGCAGCGCAACGTCTCCAGCAACGTCTGTATTCCGTCGTTCATGTTAGACAGGATTTACAAGATTTTTCGCTTTGCACAAAACTCACGAAGGCCCTCTTCTCTGTACAACCTCTGTGTTCTCTATGTCTCTGTGGTTGATGAATTCGAGCAAAAATACACCACAGAGACACAGAGAACACAGAGGTTGCACAGAGAAATCAATATGAAGGGACTCTTTGTGCAAAGCCTCTCGAAAGGAGTGCGACATGATCGGTACAGTCGTTACGTTTCGTTTGGGAGACAACTTTGACGAGCAGGTCGTCCGGAAGATCGCCGAGACGGCCCGCGCAAAGTTTGAAGGGATGCCGGGGCTTCGCTCGAAGGCTTTCACGTTCAACTCGGGAAAGCGTGAGGCTGCGAACTTCTACGTCTGGGATTCGGAAGAAGCGGCCAACGCGTTCTTTACTGATCAATTGCTTGAGCGCGTGACGGAACTCTACGGGGTGCGCCCTACGGTCGAGTTCGTCCAGATCGCCACGCTCGTGGAGAACAGCCGGACGTGACGTAAGTCCCAGCGTAGCTTTGCCTCAAACGTCAGAGATCATTGTTGGATCGGGTCAGTACAGGGAGCGGTAGCGACCTGGTCAGTAATCAGCATGCGTTTCTAATGAATCTTGATTCTACGGCTTTGACCAGGTCGCTACTGCTCCCTGTATTGACCCGATCCAAGTGCCATCCCGACTTTGACGCAAAGCCTCCCGGCATTAGCGTTAACAAAGGCCCATCCTGCAACTACGCCGCGGCCTTCGTTTGCTGAACCTGACTCAAAAGCTGCCGCACCTCCGCGTCTGTGGTTTGACTGAAGTGCCGGTAAAAACCACCAACTGCATGGAACGGCTGCGGCATCGTTGCGCAGATGGCGATTGTGTCAGCCTCGTGCGTAAACGAATTGCAAACCTCACGGTCGCCCACAGGAACTGCGATAACAATCTTCCGCGGATTCTTTTTGCGCAGGGCCCGCACCGCTGCCCGCATCGTAAAACCTGTAGCCATGCCGTCATCGACAACGATCGCGGTCTTGCCGGTCACGTCAAGCGAGTGGCGCGCGCCACGATAGAGCCGCTCCTGTCGTTCAAGTTCAGTGAACTCTCTCGCGGTCACTTCATCAACGATCTGTTCGGGGATGTCGAGCTCTGAAACAAGCGCCTGGTTGAGAACGCGTATTCCACCGCTGGCAATCGCGCCCATCGCATACTCTTCAAAGCCGGGTACACCCAGCTTCCTCACGAGGAAGATGTCCAACGGTGCATGCAGCGCTTTCGCAACTTCATACGCGACCGGCACGCCGCCGCGCGGCAGGCCCAATACGACAACGTCATCGCGGTTGCGATATTTCTGCAGTCTTTTGGCAAGAAACTGTCCAGCGTCCTGACGGTCCTTAAAGATGTTGGTGACAAAGATATTGTTGACCATGATCGTACTCCAACTTCAACCAACGGCATGCTCATGACTGGTATGAGTCAGAACCCAATGGAAGAAGAATAGAAACGCAGGAGAGGCAAACATCACGAATGCCCAACCTCCGATGTGGTATCGCAGGAGATAGCCATAGACGAAATAGAACGCCAGCAGACTTCCGATCGTAATCGAGATGCCCAGGCCTTCTTTCCACCACGCGATCGCAAGTCCCACGATTACGCCGATCGGAAAGAAAACCAGACCGAACCACTCCCTGGGCGCGATCTCTGATGGATGAAAAGCTTCGGCCTGAAAGAGCAGGAGCAACAGGGTGATGCTCATAACACTCAGCACTCTTGCGAAGACTTCGACCAGGGCCATCGGGAAACCCAAATCAATTTTGTTCCTGTACATAATGCCTCCTCTTAGCGGTGGCACATACGAACGTCCGAAGACCGCTACACACCGACTATTTAGCAAGAGGTATACCCGGAACAAACGCGCGAGAATTGAGGATTTAAAGGTCCGCGCTGCGGAAACTTTCGCACCGTCTTGCGCGAAATGGCTTGTCTCAAAAGTCAGAAATCATTGGTGGATCGGGTCGGTACAGGGAGCGGTAGCGACGTGGTCAGTGATAGAAGTCAGGAACGCCCGCTTCTCTGTGCAACCTCTCTGTTCTCTGTGTCTCCGTGGCGGATCAATTCCGAGCGAAACACACCACAGAGACACAGAGAACATCGAGGTTGCACAGAGAAATCCATAATGTAGCGACACTCACTTTTCTCGGGGATGACATTCCACACACTGAAACATCGAGATATCGCCGAGATTAATCGGGTGTTTGAAGGGTTCGTTTGCTTTATGGCAGGTTTCGCATTTGCGATTTGCCAGGCCGCCAAGATCAACTGGATGCTGGAAGGGAACCGTCTGCGGGTTTGCTGACGGCTGTGCTGAGTCTGAGAGAACTGTGTGACAGATATTACAGTCGTTGCGAATCACTTTTCCTGTATTACTTACGTGCTCACCATCGTGACAACGAAAACAACCTGACGAGTAGAGATGCCCGATATTATTCGGGTGAGTGGACCAGTTCGTTTTCATCTCCGGGAAAAAGTAAGTCTTAAAGATGCGCTGTGTTTCGCCAACCGCCGATTTGATGGCGTCCGTTTTTTGCGCGTACAACTGGCTGTAGTTGGACCGATAAAATGCGTCGAGAGCGGATGCAATCGTGTTGAGTGCTTCCTGCTCGGTCTGGTAGGGCTTGTTTAATACTTCAACTGCCTGCCTTTTCAGGTAAGGCAACGCCGGGTCGAGTCGTCCGGAGGAAAACGACTGGTCCAAAGCGACATCAGGCGATAAGTACGCGTGCGCCGGACGATTATGACAATCGATACAATCCATGCGTCGTTTTTCGGCCCCGGCAATCTGCTCCGCGCTGAGCGGCCGGGCGCGATCGACGTACTCGGTCACATTACCGTTGCGGTCCTTCACTCGAATCCACGGAATCACCTGTCGCTGTCTATCAGAGGCTATGAAGGTGATCTCATTCGCGAGATTCATATGCCAGTGAATTCCCGCCACGGGACCACTCGACAGATCACCACCACCGACATTTATCAACATCCGTGTTTGCCGTAGAGAGTTCTGCTCATCGTAGGCGTAATGATTGAACGTCTTGAGCTGAGCGCCATAAAACTTGGAGGGCCAGTGACATTGTTCGCACGTCTGATCGGCCGGCCGCATGTTGTGAACCGGCGTCTCGATCGGTTTTGAATAGCTGCCCGCCAACAGAGAGAAGAGCTGTCGCGCGCCGGAAAGTTTGGAACGAGCATACGATTCCGCACCGTGGCCCACATGACAATCAACGCACCGAATCCTGGCGTGTGAGGTTGCGTGAAAAGCAACGTCCTCGGGCTTCATCACTGTGTGGCAGGTCTTTCCGCAAAACTCGACGGATTCCGTGTATTCATATGCTCGGTAACTCCCGAAAGCGCTCGCGCACACAAATATGAAAGAGAGAGTCAGGGCCACGATTGCGACGCGGCGTTGTCGCGGCTCATTCAGGTCAAGCCTCGGATAAGGCGGTATGGCAGAATCCGGCGAGCGCCTGCGTCTTCGTCTCTCAAACAACATCCCTGTCAGAACAACGAGCAGACCAAACACCAAAAAACCCGGCAGGATTACGTATGTGATGATGCCGAGGTATGGGTTGTTAGCCGTCTGCGTCAGCTCGATGAGAAACAACAGTAGAATGCTTACCACGGCGGCGATCACGATCAGCGCGCCTGCGAAACTTATGTAATTTCTGAAGAGTGTCGGGGATGTTGTTGAAGACGGTTTTGTTTCGCTCATCGGAGGTGTTCTACGCGCTCATGTTTAAAAACACGCGCCGCTCCCATGCCGTCGGTTTTGGCCCAACGAACATGGGAGTGGCGGGGGAAATGTTTTGTGTTACCAGCTAACTACTGAGCCGACCTTAGTTGCTTCATGTACTCAAGCAGTCCTTTTGCTTGCTCTGCCGTGACACCCTTTTCGCCGTACGCCGGCATGTTGGGGGGCTTCTCGGGTTTCTTGCCTTTCATGATCGCGTCGAGGTATTGCTCGTCCGTCAGCGACGCATCAAACTTCTTCTCCGCCTTCTGACCATGGCAGGCCACACACTTCGACTTGTAAAACGCTGCCGGATCTGAGGGTTGGGCCTCGCCCTGCGCCCGCGCCATTACAAAGAGTGCCGACATCATTAACAAGAGCGATGCGATTCCGATTGATATTGTTTTCACTGGTTTCATAGAACCTCCCGTGGCGTTGACCTGCCTGCTGTTCGTAAGTGCAATGTTCATGCCGGGTAAAATTCCCGAAAAAAGGCGCAATCGCTGACTGCCGAGCGAGCTTTTGCGCATCCGCTGCGAAACTTTCCACAATCATCCAAGTGGCGTTGCACAAAAAGTCGGTGATTGCTTTTCTCTGCGCCACCTCGGCGTTCTCTGCGTCTCTGCGGTGAGTTATTGCTGAATTAGTTAACCGCAGAGACGCAGAGAACGCAGAGGTGGCGCAGAGAAATCAATAATTCGGCACTTTTTGTGCAAAGCTCATCTTAGTCAAAAATGCCAGGCCGAACCTTTATGGCAGCGCTTGCACGCAGAAAAATCATCACCTCCAAATGCGCGTTGGCCGTTGTGACAAGTCGCGCAACTGGAAGCACCCACAGGCGCGTGATGGTTCAGTGGCAATGGTGCTGATACTTCGCGCCCGCGAGACAGACCGGCCCTAACCTGGTGACATGCAGCACACGCCAACTTCTCAGACGCGTCGTGCTTCGCATGACTGAAGCCAACTCGATAAGCAGGCGCTTGCTCAGGAGTGCGGACCAAACGCCCGAGCTGATGGCAGGTACTGCACGACGAGATGTTGCGTCCGTTTGCCTGCGCATCAGGAGTGTGACAGCCAAAACACGTGACGTGCGCGTTCAGCCGCGCTGGGATCGAGAGACCCACGCCACTGCGGTTACTACGATGGCAAGTAACACACGCGGCGTTAGCATGCTTCGCATGATCGAATCTCGCATCAAAACTGCGCAACGGTGGAAAAGCTTTGACCTTGCCGGTCTGGACGTCTGTATGACAGATCGTGCAAATCGGGCTGGCCGGATTTGCGAACTGTTGTGCATGACAGCCCGTGCAAGGCGCATGGTTCGCTTTGCCCGGTAACGTCGGTTGCGGTGAATTGTTCTCACGACGGTGGCAAAGCAAACACGGCAGCCGCGCGTGATTGCGATCGTCGTGCTTGAATTGCGAGAAGTCAGTCGCTGATTGCGGCGCGGCATGAGCGAAGACGATTCGACGACTTGCAAGCGCGGCTGGCTTCGGAATCGCATTGAGGTGACTCGGAGGGACGGGTTTACTGCCGAATGCAATGTGGCACTTCGTGCAAACAAACGTCGCGCTCTTGTTCCTCTGGTCTATCTCGTAATTGAGAATTCCGCCTTCGTCGAGCGTTGCGGTAACGTGGCAGCCTTCCGCGCCGCCACACGATTTCACCGGCACTTTCCGCGTCACGTCACTCGTCGTGTTGATCACGGCCACGTTGTGACATTGCGCGCACTTCAAATCAGGATGCACTTCATGTCGAAACGCGCCGGCTGAGATCCGAGTGCGCCAGGCCGTCAACGTCCACCAATCCGTGACGCCGATTGTCGTGGCGAGTTTTTGATCGAAATCCGCCGTCAGCTTTTCAGAAGCCGGTTGCTTGTGACACGCATCGCAGTTTTGCGGCAGCGGCGCGAGTTCACTTTCCTGGTTGTGACAAGTGAAGCAACTCGCGTGAGTCAGCGGCCGCGTCTTGAAAGTTCCCTTCTTCAACCAGAATGCGTCGCCGATGTTTTTGGGCGGCTTCGTCACGAATTCATCGTCCGATTTGCCCTGCGGCTGATAAGTCTGATGACAATCGGCGCACTCTGAATCGGCATGTTTCTCGTGTGGGAAGAAGACGCGAAAATCGGAGACAAAATCGACGGCCCTTGCTGTTGAGAGAAACGCTTCACCAAGACTCGGAAACGCGTATCGCGAAGTATCAACCGGCGTAGCTTTCACATGGCAATTCGAACAGATCTTCGGCACCGGACGCTCCCGCGCGAAGAACTGCTTCCGGTGGCAATTCAAACATGACGAGTGTTCCGGGTATTCAGCGATATCGGGAAATGCTGCGTCGCCTTTGCGAACTTCCTTCCAGTTCCTGGTGGGAAACTTGTGACACGAGTCACATGCCAGTTTGTGTTTCGTGACGTGAGTGGAATGCGAGAAATTCGAATACGAAACTGTTCTCTTTGCGGTCTCTGAGTTCTCTGGGTCTGTGTGGTTGAATATTCCTAAGAAAAAACAACCACAGAGACACAGAAAACTCAGAGACTGCACAGAGAAGAACTTCATCAAGACTTTTCGTGCAAAGCCGACAGGATTCTAAGCAACGCGCTATTCTCGGCGCCCGAAATAAAAACGCAAAGACGTATATGGCAGATGCGAGTGATAGTTCTGAGGCCGTGGACCTACGATCGGGCTCTCGTTGTAATTGTAATACTGATAGCCAACATTC
>DATNDM010000545.1:0-3048 GCA_035553235.1 Pyrinomonadaceae bacterium
TTTGCGGCAGCTTGATGAAGTCAGTTTCGGCGGCGAGGCCGGAAATCACGGTCTCGCGTTCGGCGCCTTTGTACTTCGTGCGGAAGTTTTCGTAATTAAAAAGCACTGCGGGCACTTCCTGGCAGTTGAAGCGGGAGATCAAATCGCGCAGGCCCGCATTTGCGACTTGCTTGTAGTGACGGGCCATCGTGTGTGGCGCACGCTTGAGCGAATCGGCAAGCATGTCGGCAACTACGAGTGCGCGCGGTTCGCCCAACACGTCGAGGCGATAGCGAATTTTCAGGTAGTCTTTCCAGGCTTGTGGTCCAGCGCCGGCTTCGACCGTAGTTTCGTCCCAGTTCACAAACTCCTGCACGTGAAGGCGGTGCAGAACGTCTTCGAGTTCCGATGCAGACATGTGCAGACGTTTGCGCCAGACCTCGAACGTCGATATCTGTTCCTCACCCGCAGCGGCTTCCCAAAGCAGGCGGATCAAGAGATGTCGCGTGTCGAGTCGCGGCGAGATCTGTTCGAGCAGATCTGCAAAGTGGCGGTGAATGTGACCGCCGAAGAGTTCGTCGACGTAGAGGCGTTCGCAGTCGAGGTATGAGAGCAGTGCCGCTCGCTTTTCACGAGCGGCCTGCAGGAAGGTGTTGATGAAAAACGGACTGCCGGCAAACTGCTGCACGATCAGATCGCGTGCGGCTTCACTCGTCGCGACCTGCTGGCGCCGCGCAACGTGCTCGACGAGTTTCGCCGCTTCGGTTTGGTCGAGTTTTTCGAGACGCAGGATGTCGAGTCGTTCGAAATTACACTCTGCATCGTGAGCGGCTTCGAGGATCTGCCGCCGTAGGCCGGCGAGCGCGAAGGAAAAACCACCGCGTGTGAAGACACGAAGTATTTCCGTTCCCAACACGACGGCGCCGTTGAGATACTCCGCCAGCTCCGAGCCGTCGAGCATGACGAAGGCACGACCACGCACCGCGGGAATTCGTTGTGGTGCGCCGAGACAGAAGCGCACGAGTGCTTTGTCGTCGTTGCTGAAGCGCAGGCGGTTGTACGATTCGACGAGTTGCTCGATCCATTCGAGATCCGCGGCAGGTGCGAGTTCGACGAGCTCTTGCAGTGTCAGTGGTGCTTCGGAAACGACGGGCTCATCGCGTCGATAGGCGATGTATTGCTGCACGAAGGCGTTGAGAAACTCGATCGCGGCGCTGACGGCGGTCGTTTCGTTTCGCGTGATAGCGAAGTAGATCGGGATGACGTCGGAGCGCCGGTTGAAGATCTGATCGTAGCTCTGGCGCAGAAGTTCCGAGACGCCGGCGGATGGTTCCATGAGCACGAGCAGACCGCGGCCCGCGTTGGCGCGCTCTGCCTGCGCCATGATCCGGTCGAGCTCCGCCACACGGCCGACGAAGTCCTGCTGGACCACGCGACCGAGAACACGGCGGAAATTTTCGTTGCGGCTGCTCATCTCAAAACGGTTGTTAGCCAGGATTTACAAGATGTCTTTCAAGATTCACAGGATCTCTCTTGAAAAATCCTGTAAATCCCGTCTAACAACTACCCTTAGCTTTCACGCTCACCATAAAACTCAACCCGATCTTTCCCCATGCTCTTTGCCTGGTACAACGCACGGTCCGCGGCGGCGATGATGTTTTCCGGCGAGTCGATGTTCTTCGTGAATGTCGAGACGCCAACACTGATCGTCACCTGTCCGAGCGGCTGTGTCTTCCCGTGCGGAAATTCCGTCGTCGAAACACGATGCCTGATGCGGTCCGCAATTACGCCCGCCTCGGTCACTGCCGTCTGCGGCAACAAAATACAAAACTCTTCCCCACCATAGCGCGATGCCACATCAGCCGCACGCAGCGCGCCCTTCAAACAATGCGCGGTGATTTGCAGCGCCACATCGCCAGCCTGATGGCCATTCTTGTCGTTGTAAGCCTTGAAATCGTCGATGTCGATCATCAGAAAACTCATCGGATGATCGTAACGCTTCGAACGATTCAACTCTTCCTGAAGTCGCTCTTCGAGGTAACGACGGTTCGGCAATCCGGTCAGCGAATCAGTGATCGACATGAGTTGAAACTCGGTAGCGCGTTCCTGCCACTCAGCACGCTCCAACGCGAGCGCGACCTGCGGTCCAATGATCTCGAGGAGACTCAGATCGACTTCGTCGTACGCGCCACCGCCGGACTTGTCCGTCACATTCAACACGCCGACCTTTCGCTCACCAATCATGATCGGATAACTGATGAATGAGTTTGTCTTGTAACGACGTTCGGCCGGCGCAGCTTTGCGACCAGCCATGCGAAGATCCGTGACCATCACAGGTTTGCCAGTGTCGATGACTTCCCCGGAAATACCTTCGCCAACTCTCACTGCCGCAACTGAACCAAGATCCGCCGCTAATCCACTCGCGGCTTTCAAGATCAACTCGTTTGCGGATTCATCCAGGACCATGAGTGAAGCGCGCTCCGATTGCAGCAGCTCCTTTGAGTTGCTGACAATAGCGTTGTACGTCTTGAGTGGATCGGCGCCGCTTATTCGTTCGAGGAAATGTTGTAGCGAGTTAGTGAAACGCGCACGAAACTCGAGTTCGCGACGCAGTCGTGCAATCTCGTCTTCCAGGTCCGGCTGGGGCACGGAAGGCGACGCGGCCTCCGTCTTAACTTCCACATGTCCTGAGCCGTTCGACGAGGCGACGCGAAGTCGTTGGGCCGCGCGGTCTATGCGTGCTGCCAACTCTTCGAGTCGTTGCGGCTCGGAGAAGATAATGTTTCCGAAGACTTCATCCGAAACGATGTCTTGCAGATCGCCTGCGCGAAAGCGCTCCATCAGTCTTTGATAATCCGCGCTCGTCACGAAAGCACGTCCACCAATCACCGCCAGATTGCGTTTTCCACTGATCTCAATCGGCTTCGCAAAACACAAAAGCCCCGCGTGACATTTGTACTCCACCGTGCCGCCGGCTTCCGTCGCGCGCGAATGCGCAACACCGCAGTACGGATCGCACAGTCGGACGTGCTCCGGTGAACTCTGAAACGTGCGGCAGATTGAATTGTT
>DATNDM010000546.1:0-11098 GCA_035553235.1 Pyrinomonadaceae bacterium
TTTTACAAAGGCGCGCACCAGGCGACGCTCGATCCGCTCGCGGCGAGACGGCCTGAAGGCGGGTTGTTCATGTGGAGCGAGCAGCAGGAAGGCGCGGGCTACGTTACGTCGGGCAATCCGCAGTTCAACAACTCGTCCGCGGCGGCGTTGCTGTCGTACGACGTCGCGCACTCGATTCCGTGGGACTGGCGCGTCAGTTTGTACACCTGGACCAAGGGCATCGCGTCGGGTGTTTACCTGATCGCGTGTCTGCTTGTGTTGCTCGGCGTGCTCAGAGTTGATAGCCCGCTCTGGTTGTGGGCCACACCGATCCTTTCCGGAGGTTTTCTCGCGATCACAGGCGGGTTACTGATCTGGGACCTCGAACATCCCGAACGCTTTCATCTGATTTTCACGAGACCGCAATGGCGTAGCTGGCTTGTGAAGGGCGCGTTCATCATCGCCGGTTACACGCTCGTGTTGCTGTTGCACTTCATCGCGAGTTGGCTCGGATCGAAGTCATGGCAGTCGTGGTTGATGATCCCGGGCGTACCGTTGTCGTTGCTGACGGCGATCTACACTGCTTACCTGTTCGCGCAGGCAAAGGCACGCGACATGTGGCAGAACCCGTTGCTGCCGCCGCATCTCGTCGTTCAAGCGGCGCTGCTCGGTGCGGCAGTGCTGTTGCCGATTGCCAGCGTCATGGGAAACGACATCATCATGTTGTCGTGGATTCTGACGATTACCAGCTTTATTCACCTGCTGATGGTTTGGGGTGAAGTTTCACTGACGCATCCGACCGCACACGCGCGCCTCGCGATTTGGGAAATGGTGCAGGGTCGTTACAAGAGCGACTTTTGGATGGGAACAATCCTGTCGTTTGTCGGCGCGCTGTTGCCTTTGCTCGCGGTGCTCGGTGTTGTGAACATCTCGATCGGCGTCGGCGCGACGCCTTTCGCACTGATAGGACTCATGCTGTTCGAGAACGCCTACGTTCAAGCGGCGCAGTCTGTGCCGCTGGCGTAGCCCAAAGGCACAAAAGACAAAATGATTGAAGAACAGCGCAGCCCAATAACAAATTCTGTTTTGTGCTTTTTGTGCTTTTTGTGGCTAAACAAAAATGAGTAAGAACGAGACTTTCTATCCTGGTCCGAGTCGTAGCCATCTCGCGGCGTTCCCACCGAAGGAGCGCTGGGACAACTGGACCGAACTCGATCCGCGCGCGTGGCCGCAACGTAAAGAGCGTCACTACTCGCTCGTCCCCACGACGTGCTTCAACTGCGAATCAGCTTGCGGTCTGCTCGCTTACGTCGACAAAGTCACGGGTGAAGTGCAGAAGTTCGAAGGAAATCCGGAACATCCAGGCTCACGCGGCCGCAACTGCGCGAAAGGGCCGGCGACACTCAACCAGGTTACAGATCCCGATCGCATTCTTTATCCACTCAAACGCGCAGGCCGGCGTGGCGAAGGAAAATGGGAACGCACGACCTGGGACGAAGCACTCAACACTCTCGCCGCACGCATTCGCAAAGCCATCGTCGAAAACCGTCGACAGGAGATCATGTATCACGTTGGTCGTCCCGGCGAAGACGGTTTTACTGAACGTATCCTCGCGGCGTGGGGCATCGACGGTCACAACTCGCACACAAACATCTGCTCGTCAGGCAGTCGCGAAGGCTATCAACTCTGGATGGGACTCGATCGCCCGAGTCCGGATCATGCAAACGCGAAAGTCATCCTGCTGATCAGCGCGCACCTCGAGTCGGGCCACTATTTCAATCCACACGCGCAGCGCGTGATCGACGGCAAAACGAACGGCGCGAAGCTCATCGTTTTTGACACGCGACTCTCGAACACTGCGACGCACGCGGATTATTGGGTGTCGCCGTATCCCGGTTCCGAAGCCGCGATCCTGCTCGCGATCGCGAATTATCTGATTCAGAACGATCTCTACAATCGTGAGTTTGTTGAGAGGTGGTGGAATTGGCGGGAATTCAATCTAGCGGAAAACAGAACCGCGGATTTTGCGGATTTTGAAAAGCGATTGAAGCAGATCTATCGAGATTATACGTTTGAGTTTGCCGCCGAGGAGTCGGGTGTTGATGCGAAGGTAATAGAAGAGATCGCGAAGTTCGTTGCTACGGCGGGTACGAGGTTCTCGAGTCACAACTGGCGCAGCGTGGCGTCGGGTGTGAGCGGTGGTTGGATGGTCGCTCGCTGTCTCTTCATGCTGAATGCCTTGCTCGGTGCGATCGCAACTCCCGGCGGCGTTTATCCGAATGCGTGGAACAAGTTTGTGCCGCGTCCGATCTACATGCCGCCACATCCGAAGATGTGGAATGAGATCACGTGGCCGCGCGAGTATCCCCTCTCGATGAATGAGATGTCGTTTCTGTTGCCGCACCTGCTGCGCGATGGGCGCGCGAAAATCGACACCTACTTCACGCGCGTCTACAACCCTGTTTGGACCAACCCTGACGGCTTCTCCTGGATCGAGATGTTGACTGATCCTGATCTCGTCGGCTGTTACGCCGCACTGACGCCGACCTGGAACGAAACCTCTTACTATGCTGACTACGTGCTGCCGATGGGTGTCGGCTCCGAACGTCACGATCTCGCGTCCTACGAAACGCACGATTCGCAGTGGCTCGGGTTTCGCCAGCCGGTGCTGAAGGCGATGCGACAACGCGACGGTGAGAGGATCGACGACACGCGCAAGGTGAATCCCGGTGAGGTGTGGGAAGAGAACGAATTCTGGCTCGAGCTGACGTGGCGCATCGATCCGGATGGCAGTCTCGGCATTCGGCAGTACGCGGAGTCGCAGAAGAATCCGGGCACACGGCTCGGCATCGATGAGTATTACGAGTGGATTTTCGACAACTCAGTACCTGGTCTGCCTGAACGTGCCGCCGCGGAGAATCTGACGCCGCTCGAATTCATGCGTCGTTACGGCGCGTTCGAAGTCAACGAGAAGATTGGACCAGTTTACGAAGAAACGGTCCCGGCGGAAGAACTGGACGACGCGCGTGTCGATCATTTCGGGAGAGTTTTCACGCGCGCGCCGAAGCCGGCTGGGCCAAATATCGTTCCTCTGCCGCTGCCTGACGGTGATGACGAGGGGCGTCGCCTCGTAGGTATCAATCTCGACGGCACAGTCAAACGCGGTTTCACGACGCCGAGCGGGCGGCTCGAGTTTTACTCATCAACGATGAGTAGCTGGGGCTGGCCCGAACTCGCGATACCAATCTACTTCAAGAGTCACGTTCACAAAGACAATCTCGAACCGGACCAGACCATTCTGATCTCGACGTTTCGACTCGCAGTCCAAATTCACACGCGCAGCGCGAATTCGAAGTGGCTCGACGAGATCGCGCACACGAACCCACTCTGGATTCATCCGACGCACGCGGCGAAACTCGGGGTGCGAACAGGCGATCTCGTGCGCGTTGAGACTGAGATTGGTTATTACGTTGTAGCTGCGTGGGTGACGGAGGGCATCAAGCCCGGCATAGTGGCGTGTAGTCATCACATGGGCCGCTGGAAGTTGACTGATGAAGGTCAGCGGCAGTTGATGGCGACCGTGCGCTTGGACCACAACGGATCGGAGTGGGGCTTGAAGCGTGAGAAGGGTGTCGAGGCTTACGCATCGGCAGATCCGGACACGATGCGCATCTGGTGGAAGGACGCGGGCGTGCATCAGAACATGACTTTTCCCGTGCATCCGGATCCGATCTCGGGAATGCACTGCTGGCACCAGGCTGTGCGCGTGCGCGCGGCTGAGGTTCAGGACAAGCCGGGTGATATCTTTGTTGATACGAAGAAGTCGCGTGAGGTTTACAAGAAGTGGCTCGCGATGACGCGACCCGCCGATAAGTATTCGCCGGACGGGACGCGGCGACCGTACTGGATGCTGCGTCCGTTGAAACCGGCGAGGGAGTTTTATAAATTGGCCACGGATTAACACCGATGTGATCCGCGTTCATCCGTGAAATCGGTGGTTATAAAATTATGTACTTCAAACAATTTTACCTTGGGTGTTTGGCGCACGCTTCGTACCTGATTGGTTCGGAAGGCGAGGCGGCGGTTGTCGATCCGCAGCGCGATGTTGATGAGTACATCGAGGAAGCGAAGGCGCAGGGACTGGCGGTCAAGTATGTCATTGAAACGCACCTGCATGCCGACTTCGTCAGCGGTCACCAGGAGATCGCCGCGCGCACTGGCGCACAGATCATTTTCGGCGCGCAGGCTGGTGTCGCGTTCGAGCATCGGGCCGTAAAAGATGGCGAAGAAATCAAACTTGGCAGCGTGGTCCTGCGCTTCATCGAAACGCCCGGCCACACGCCCGAAGGAATCTGCGTGCTGGTCACGGCGCCGGGCGAAACAACGAAACTGTTAACCGGCGACACGCTCTTCATCGGCGACGTCGGACGCCCCGACCTCGCGGGCGGCAAAGGTTATACGCCGCAAATGATGGCCGAGATGATGTACGACAGCCTGCATGGCAAAATTCTCAAGCTGCCGGACGAAGTCGAAGTTTATCCCGCGCACGGCGCCGGCTCGATGTGCGGAAAGAACATGTCGAAGGAAACGTCGTCGACGATTGGCGAGCAACGCAAGTTCAACTACGCGTTGAAGCCGATGAGCAAAGAAGATTTCGTAACGATGATGACGGCGGACCTGCCCGAAGCGCCCAGCTATTTTCCGAAAGACGCCGAGATTAATCGCTCGGGCGCGCGCAGGCTTTCCGAGTTGCAGCCACCACAGGCATTAACGCCGCCACAGGTCCAACAACTCCGCATGAACGGTCACATACTGCTCGACGTGCGCTCCGCGGCAGACTTCGGCGCCGCGCACGTTCCCGGTTCGATGAACGTCGGACTCGGCGGACAGTTTGCGATGTGGGCCGGCTGCCTCATTCCGTTGAACGCGTCGATCGTTGTCATTGCCGACACGGGAGCGCAGGTTGACGAAGCAGTCGTGCGACTCGCGCGCGTCGGAATCGAGAACGTGGAGGGTTATCTCGAAGGCGGCGTTCAGAGTTGGCGCGACGCGGGTTTGCCGGTTGATGCGATCGCACAAATCAGCGTCGCCGAGCTGAACGAGCGCATCGCAAACGACGACCTGCAGATCGTAGACGTGCGCCGGCCCGCGGAGTACGGCAACGGTCACGTGCCGCACGCGCTGAATGCGCCGCTCGCGAGTCTTGATAAGAGTGTTGGTCCACTAGATCTCCAGAAAGACAAGCTGACTGCGGTCATCTGTGCGGGCGGTTATCGTTCGAGCGCGGCGGCGAGTTTGTTGCAGCAGCAGGGCTTTTCGAACCTCCTCAACGTGGCCGGCGGAACGGGCGCGTGGGTCAACGCCGGCTTTCCCGTAGACAAAGTGTAGCGGTTTCTTCATCCACACATTGCACAGCTGCCATAAAATCTGCGTAATCTGTGGACAAGGATTTCGTACACCCTGTTTATGAAGCTCTTAATCGCTATCGGCATCATCGTGGTTGCCACGATTCACGGTTACGGCGCAGCGTGGCTCGCCATCTGGATGCTTTTCCATCCGTACAAATCAGTAAAACTTCTCGGCATCACGATCTGGCCGCAGGGCATGATTCCCCGCCATCGCGAGAAACTGGCCCAATCGATCGGCAACGCCGTCGGCAACGAGCTCGTGTCGCAACAGACTGTCTTCGACGCGCTGTTTGAAACGAGTTTCTTTCAACGCAAGGTTGAAGACTTTGTCGGCTCGTATACGAACGATTTGCTGAGTCGCGTCTACCCGTCGTTCATTGACGCGCTGCCGTCGCAGGCGCGCGCGCCGATTCTCGACACCATCTCCGCACTTCAATATCGACTCGCCGAGTACATCGCCGAGATGCTGAAGAGCGAAGAGACCGCGAACGCCATCGAGCAGTTCGTCGATAAGCAAGTCGATGATCTACTGGACCGCCGTCTCGGCGACATGGTCAGCGATCGCTCGCTCGACAAGGTCCTCGAATTCGCCGAAGACCAGATTCACAAGCTGATCTCGACTGAAGGATTCGAAGCGAAAGTTCACGAGTTTGTCTCAGGACGGTTGGACGATATCGCGCGCAGCCAGGCCACGCTCGCCGAGACGTTCACGCCCGACACCATCGCGTTCATCAAGGATCGCATCGACCAGCAGGTGCCGCCGATCGTTCATCACCTCGCCGACATCGCGACGAGTCAAACAACCCGAAAACAGATCGGCGGTCTAATCAAACACGAGGTTGACGATTACTACGCGCAGCTCTCGCTGCTGAAAAAGATCTTCATCTCGCGCGAACGCATTCACCGCGAAGTCGATGAATTAGTGAACAAAACATTGCCGCGGCGCGTTGAGGAGTATTTGCGAGGGCCCGCGTTCGAGCAGGAAGCGGAGACGTTCCTGAACGCAACCGTTGACAACGTAATGGCGCGTCCGCTGGACGAGCTGATCGGACAATTCGACACGATCAGGTTTGACGATCTGAAGTCGCAGATCAGCAATCGGCTGATCGAGGTTCTGCGCAGTGAAGCGTTGTCGACTTCAGTGTCGATGCAGGTTGGTGACGCGATCGATCGGCTGCGTCCGCAAACGCTCGGCTCGGTGATGCAGCAGCTCGACTCAAACTCGACGAAGCACGCGAAAGAGTTTTTGACAAACGGACTGCTCAGCCTGCTGTCCCGCGACGACACCTCGCGCACGATCAACGCGATCCTGAGCACGCAGATCGAGCGCCTGTTGATCGCGCCGATCGGACGTCTCGGCGATCACGTTTCGCGCAACGCGATGGAGCGTGCCAGTTCGGCGCTGGTCGAACGCATCACGCTGGCGGCGCGCGAACGGTTGCCGGTGGCCATTGCCGAGTTTGACGTTGGCGGGTTGGTCCGCAAGAAGGTGTCAGATTATCCTCTCGAGAAACTCGAGGACCTCGTGCTTTCAGTCGCGCGGGACCAGTTGAAGACGATTGAGTTGTTCGGCGCAGCGATTGGTTTGTTTATCGGTGTCGCACAGGCGATCTATTTCTGGTTCACCTGGGTTCCGCGCCCATAGATGATTGGAGGAGCAGCAATGAAAAAACTGGCGTTATTGATTTCGTTAGTGGTGCTCGCGGCGGGTTGTCATCACAGCGTACGGTTCGCCGAGATCAGCGGCTCTGGCAAACGCGAACTGCAAAAGCGCAGTGTGGCTCCGTTTACTTCGATCTCGACTGAAGGTGCATTCACGATCGAAGTCACGTGTCAGAAGGATCAGAGTCTTGAAGTCGAAGGCGACGACAACGTGCTTCAGTACGTCACCGCTGAAGTTAACGGCAATGTCTTACGGCTGAAGAACACGAAGAACTACTCGATCAGCGAGCCGGTGAAGTTCACAATCTCGGTTCCGAATCTCGAAGGTCTTTCGGTCAACGGCGCCGGACACGTCGAAGTCAAGAACCTGAACAATGATAAATTCGAGATCGACACGAATGGCGCGCCGAATATTATCGTTTCTGGAAACACGAAGGTGATCGATGTGGGCGAGAACGGGGCCGGAAAGATCGACGCGCTCAAACTCCACGCGTCGCGCGGCGTCGTTGATGCCAGGGGCGCCGGGCGCGTCGATCTCGACGTTGCCGAGCAACTCGACGTAACCGTGCAGGGTCCAGCGACAGTTACGTACAAGGGCGATCCGGTAGTCAACAAAACCATACAGGGCCCAGGCAAAGTCGAACGACGCAGCAGCGGCGAAGGCGCATGAACATCTTCGTCAACAGATGACGCAGATTCTTAAAAACAATCTGTGTAATCCGCGTAATCCGTGGACAAAGCTCTTTTCGGTTGACATTACACTCACTACTTAATAACTTTTGCCATCATCGAAAGGAGCTTAGTTTAGCTAATGACCTACGTAGTTGTTGAATTATGCGTCGATTGCAAGTACACCGACTGCGCAGCCGTTTGTCCTGTTGAAGCGTTTCACGAGTTAACGGATCGCCTTTACATCAATGCCGACACTTGCATCGACTGCGATGCCTGTGTTCCGGAGTGCCCCGTCGAAGCAATTTTTGCCGATACTAATGTGCCTGAGAACTACGCTCATTGGACCCAGATCAACATAGACGAAGCTCCGAAGTATCCGATCATCAGTCAGAAGATTCCCGCCCTGCACGGACCGACTTGTACTGGCCCAGAAGAGTGAAGGGCGTCGCGCCAAACCTTTTCACGCAAAGGCGCTCACGTCTTTGCGCCTTTGCGTGACAAAAGTTTTTCATTCGAGTAATGCGTTTCGTTCCTCTATTAATCCTCATTGTCTTATTTTGCAGTGCTACGTTCGCTCAATCGGGCAGACGCCCGGTACCGGTTGCACCGCCAACACCAACTCCTACACCCGAAGCCCGGCCCACGCCATCTCTGCCATCACGATCCATGGTCACGGCCGAGCGGGATCAGGACTATCGCTGCACTGACGACGGCACGCTCGCGCACCTGCTCGATCACGATCAGGTGACGGGTTACACGGAGAAGGAAGTCGACGTGAAAGCGGAGATCACGGCGAGGCCGGATCCGGAGTACACGCGCGAAGCGCAACGAGTCGGGGTGCAGGGTTTGGTTGTACTCAAGGTGCTGTTGCTCGGCAACGGCAAGCTCGACCGCGTGCGCGTAGTGCGGCGGCTTCCTTACGGGCTTACTGAAAACGCAATCCTTGCGGCGTGCGAAATCAAGTTCAAGCCGGCGATAAAAGGCGGGCAGCCGGCCCCGCAGTGGGTGACGGTTCAATACCCGTTCCGCCTCGCTCACTCCTCAATCTTCGGACCTTGAAACTCGCTCTTCTCTGCGCAGCCTCTGCGTTCTCTGCGTCTCTGCGGTGAGTTCTTGCTGTGAATTAGTTAACCGCAGAGACGCAGAGAACGCAGAGGTTGCGCAGAGAAATCAAATAATCGGTACTTTGTGTAAAGCTATGAAACGAAAAATTGTTCCCCTTGCGCTTAGCCTCTGCCTTATCCTCGCAGTTTCTCAGCAACCAGTGACCGCGAAAGATTCGTGGGTCAGTGTGCGCACGAAGAATTTCCTGCTGGTCGGAAATGCTGGTGAAAAAGACATCAGGAAGGTCGGCTTGAAACTCGAGCAGTTTCGCGAAGTGTTTACCCACCTGTTTCCGAAGATAAAGTTCAACACGCCCGTGCCGACGACCGTTGTGGTTTTCAAGAGCGATTCTTCGTATGCGCCGTTCAAGCCTGGCCCAAACATCGCCGGACACTTCCAGCCTGGACCGGACGTCAACTACATCGCGCTCACCACCGAGGTACGCGGCGAGCAGGATCCGTTCTCCGTAATCTTTCACGAATACACGCACCTGCTTGTCGAGAACACTTTTGCGAACGCGCCGGTCTGGTTCAATGAAGGTCTGGCGGAATACTACAGCACGTTCAGCATCACCGACGATCAGAAGTTCAGGCTTGGGTCTCCAATCAGTAACCACGTCTTCCTGCTGCGCGACAGCAAGATGCTGCCGCTGCGCACGCTGTTTGAAGTCGACCACAAATCGCCGCACTACAACGAGAAAAACAAGCAGGGGATCTTCTACGCAGAATCGTGGGCACTGATGCACTACCTCATCATCGGCAAAGTCGGAAAGGTCGAACAGTTGGGGAAGTTCACGGAACTGCTCGGCACGAAGGTGCCGATGGAACAAGCCTTTCAACAGGCATTCGGAATGCCGTTCGAGGCCATGGAAAAAGAGTTGCGCGACTACGTGAGGAAGGACCGCTACAACGTTATCGATGGTCATTTCGAACACAAACTCGAACTTGACACTGATACTCAAGTCGCTCCGTTGTCCGAAGCTGAGGCGCAAGCGTATCTCGGCGATCTACTGGTCCACAGCAGACGTGCGGACGCTTACAAGTATCTCGAAAACGCGTTGAAACTCGATCCCAATCTGGGGATGGCGCATGCTTCGCTCGGAATGGCGTACTTCTACGAAGGTAAAGTGAAAGAAGCGTATGCGAGTCTCGAGCGCGCCGTGGCGGGCAACTCGCAGAATTATCTCGCTCATTACTATTACGCGTTCACGCTCAGCCGTAATGCCGCCGGCGACGCACCCGTGACTGGTTACTCACCGGAAGTCGCCGCTAAAATCCGTGAGCATTTACAGAAGGCAATCGCGCTGCGACCGGACTATCCTGAGTCGTACAATCTGCTCGCGTTTGTGAGCGTCGTGACCGGAGTTGGAGTTGACGAAGCGATCGCATCGATGAAGAGCGTGTTGAATAACGCGCGCGGACGTCGTGATTTCATGATCATGCTGGCGCAGCTTTACATGCGTAAGCAGGACATGAAGAGTGCGCGTGGTCTCCTCGAACAGGTCATGCAAATGAACGCTACTGAAGAAGAGCGGCAGAACGCCGAACAACTGCTGAACGGGATCAGCCGTTATGAAGCGACGATGGCCCAAATCGAAGCGATGAAGAAAAGCGGTGCTACCGTCGTGTCTGAGCAGATCCCGGTCGGGTCTGGGACACAAGCGCCGCAAGAGCCGGCGGATCCGTCGTCTTATCTACGTGAGGTATTGCGGAAACCGCAGGCTGGCGAGACGCAGTTGCAGGCGACCCTCGTAAAGATCGAGTGTGGGCCGAAGGGAATTGTGTTCGTCGTGCAGAGCGGGACGCGCACGCTGCGGCTGCTGACGAAGACCTTCAACGACGTTGATATGACCACGTACGATGCGAAAAGCGGCGGCGAGATCGGGTGCGGACCACGCAAGCCCGAGAGCCCGGTAGTCGTGTGTTATGTGCCGAGCAGTGACAAGAAGCTCGGGGCCGATGGTACGTTGAAATCGGTCGAGTTCGTACCGGCGGACTTCAAACTTTAATCAGCGGCCACAGATTTACACGGATTACACGGATTTATTTTTTACCGTGTAATCCGTGTTTATCCGTGGCTTATTTTTGCTGAGCCTCGGTGGCGACGTTCTTTCGAGTTCCATTCAACTGCTTCATCAACTCTTCAACCGCGGCCTCGAGTTGACGATCGCGTCCGGCAAGCGTGTCCTCTGGTTTGTTATCAACCATCAGATCCGGCTGCACACCGTAATTCTCCATGTTCGTGTGTTTGGCATCGGCGAGATACACACCAAC
>DATNDM010000547.1:0-6526 GCA_035553235.1 Pyrinomonadaceae bacterium
TGTGGCTTGCTCGAAGCCGGCATTCACGTCCTCGTTGAAAAACCGATCTCGCGCACACTCGAAGAAGCCGATCGCATGATCGCAGCCGCCCAACGCGGTAACGCGATTCTTCAAGTCGGACACCTCGAGCGCTTCAATCCCGCGATGCTCGCATTGCGACCACACGTTCGCAAGCCTGTTTACTTCGAGATTCATCGCGTCGGGCAGTTCACCGCGCGCTCGCTCGACATCGATGTCGTGCTCGACTTGATGATTCACGATCTCGATATCGTGCAGTGGCTTGTCGGCGAGGATGTCGAAGTCACAAACATTCATGCGGTCGGGATCGCGATCCTCACGAACAAAGTTGATGCGGCGAATGCGCGGCTTGAATTCTCGTCGGGAGCGGTGGCGAATATCACGGCGTCGCGAGTCGGGACTGAGAAGATTCGGAAGATGCGTTTCTTTCAGCCGCACGATTACATCGCGATCGACTACACGACGAAGCGCGCGTCGGTCAGTAGTCTCGCACCACCGGGCGCAACCGGCGCGTGGCCCGGCGTCCACGTGAAGCATCTCGATATTGTCGACGTCGAGCCGTTGCGTGCGGAGATCGTTTCGTTTTTCGAATCGGCGCGTGATGGCACGGCGCCGGCGGTGTCAGGGCTTGAGGGTCGGAATGCGTTGAGTTTGGCGCTGCGGACATTGGATCGGATTCGTGAACATGCCGAGCATCCCGGTGTGAAACGCATTTCAACCGCTGATTGAACGGATCTTCGCAGCAGGATTGACACGGATCTGAGATGGCCACGGGTAATGAGCAACTGTCGGCACTTCTGCAACAGCATATCGATGCGGGTGAGTTTCCGTCCGCTGTTTATCTCATCGGTGAAAGGGATGAGATCGTTTATCAGGATGCGTTAGGCCATTCGGTGGTTGAGCCTTATCGCGTCGCGAACAAGATCGACACGATCTACGATCTCGCTTCACTCACAAAACCACTCGTCACGTCACTGCTCTGCGCGCGTCTGATCGAGCTGGGCGAGTTGACGCTCGACAGTTCTGTTTCTCATTACCTGCCGGAATTTGAGCGCACGGACAAGCAGATGATCACCATCCGTGAGCTGCTCACGCACTCGTCGGGCCTGCCTGCGTGGCGGCCGCTCTACCTGTTGACTGAGGACCAGCCGGATCGCGCGGCGGGCGCGATCGCGAACCTCGATCTCGAGTACGAGCCCGGCACTCGTGTCGTCTACAGCGATCTCGGATTCATCGCGCTGGGGATTTTGTTGGAGCGACTGATGCATCAGCACCTCGCGGACAGGGCGCGACGCGAGATCTTCGAGCCCCTAAACCTGCAACAGACGTTTTTCAACCCGGAGATTGCGTTGCAGACGGGCATCGCGGCGTGTGAAAGCGGGAATGCTTATGAAGCTGATATGGCGAAGCAGATGGGTGCAGGCGAGTATGCGAAGTCGCGGCAGCGTTTGATTTGGGGCGAGGTGCACGATGGGAATGCGTACTTCTTAGGCGGCGCGGCGGGTCATGCCGGACTGTTCTCGACTGCGCGCGAAACGTTTTCGATAGCGCGGCAGTTTTTACGGGAATCGACGACGTTACTTGCGCCGGAAACGTGCGATTTGTTTCGACAGAACATGACGCCCGGCTTGGAAGAGGCGCGTTCAATTGGATGGCAACTCGCGGCCACGAACGACTCGACGGCCGGCGCGCATCTGCCGGGTGATAGCTTTGGTCACAATGGATTCACGGGCACGTGTGTCTGGATCGATCCGCACACGCAGCGCGTCTACATCCTCCTCACCAACCGCACCCACGCACACGCGCTGCCGTTCGCGAACATCAACGCCGTGCGCCGCGAATTCAACAGCATCGCCGCAAAGACAATAAAGAACTAGACCACAAAAGGCACAAAAGAACAAAAAGCACATATGAAGCTTTTCTGTGCTTTTTTGTTCTTTTGTGCCTTTTGTGATCACAAGACGGTGAATGAGGTCAGCGCGACAACCACGCGTTCGCCGACGTGCAGACGCGTCGCGCTGGCTTCCGGCTTCGGACGCGTGGCGATGATCGATTTACTTGGCTTGCGATCGGGTGTCTCGGTCGTGAGGTAGTAAGGAGTCTCGTCTGTTGTTTTGCATTCCTCCGGGCCGGCTTCCATGCGCAGACGCAGTCGTTCATAAGCACCGACGAACGCGATCTCCTCGATCCATGCGCTCGCGAGACGCGCGTGGCCGGGCCGCAGAAACTCGCCACGACTAACCGACACATCTTCCGGACGAAAGACAATTTTCACGCAATCGCCTGGCTTGAACTTCGTGTTGTCCAACGTCGCCGGAACCTGCGCTCCACTAACTTCGAGAAAACTGTCGCGCACAACTGCGTCGAGCACATTCGCCGCACCGAGAAACGTCGCGACATACTCCGTTGCCGGATGATTGTAAATCTCGAACGGCGTTCCAATCTGTTCGACGTGGCCCACGTTCAGCACCGCGACCCGATCGCCGAGCTCGAGCGCTTCCTCCTGATCGTGCGTGATAAAGATCGACGGCACGTTCACCTTCTTCAGCAGCGCGCGGATCTCGCGACGCAGGTGCACACGCGTCTGCGTGTCGAGCGCGCCGAACGGCTCGTCAAACAAGAGCACTTCGGGTTTGTAAGCGAGTGTGCGCGCGATCGCCACGCGCTGCTGCTGTCCGCCGGAGAGCTGCGATGGATATTTCTTCCGGTGCTCTTCGAGTTGGACCAGCGACAACAACTCGTTCACCCTCTCGCGGATCTCCCTGCGTTTATGTTTGCGAATGCGGAGACCGTAACCGATGTTCTTTTCGACCGTCATCTTCGGGAAGAGCGCATATGACTGAAAGATGACGCCCACGCCCCGCTCGCGTGCCGGCAACTCGGTCACGTCTTTCCCGTGCAAAATCACTTTCCCCGTGTACGGCATTTCAAGACCGGCAATGATGCGCAGTATCGTCGTCTTCCCGCTGCCGGAAGCGCCAAGCAAGACGAGGACTTCACCTTCGCCCACGTCGAAAGTGATGTTTTCGAGCACGCTGGCCTTGCCGAAGCGTTTGCTCAGCCCGATCACACTGGCCGCGGCGGTCGACGGCGGCGCGTTAGACGCCGGCTCCTGCGGTCTCGGGATCAATGTTTCTTTCGGTTTGGCCATGTCCAATCAGTCAACGTCGAGCCAGTCGCGCGCGAAAAACAGCACGCTGAAGATCAGGAATGAAAACAAGGCGAGCACGATCGCGATCGCATTCGCCGCTTCGATTTGGCCCTCGTTGAACTTCGCGAAGATGTACAACGGCGCGGTTTGTGTGCGTCCCGCGAGATTTCCCGATACGAGGATCGTCGAGCCGAATTCGCCAACCGCACGCGCGAACGTCAGCAGCGCGCCGGAAACGATAGCGCCGCGCAATGAGGGCAGCGTCACGTGCCAGAACGTTTGCAAACGCGTCGCGCCGATCGTCGCCGAGGCTTCTTCGAGCGAGTGACTCATCGTATCGAACACTGGTTTGATGACGCCGAAGGCGAGCGGGAACGTCACGAAGATATTTGCGAGAATGATTGCGAATCCCGTGAACATGATTTGAAAACCGTGCGGCGACAGCAGACGGCCGAGCGTGCCGTATGGTCCCCACAACAACAATAGTGCGAAGCCCGCGACGGCGGTTGGAATCGCAGTGGGCAGCGAGATCGTGACGATGAGCGCGTTGCGTCCCCAGAAGTTGTAACGCGATAACACGTAAGCGGCAAAAAGACCGAAGATGACGTTGAAGACCGTGGCCCAGAAGCTCGTCGCCATCGAGAGTTTGAGTGCGAAGATCGCTTCGGGCGCAGTCAGTGCGGCCCAGAATTTATCCAGACCGTTGCTCGTGCCGAAGATAAAGATCGACGCGAGCGGCAGGAACACCAGCGGCAACATCATGAACACGAGCATGCCGATACTGAGCGGCCGCGCCACATCAAACCCACGTACATGTCGCATCGCTGGCGCTATCGAACTCATCTCATGATTTTTGCCACAGATAACACCGATAACACAGATAAAATCCGTGTTTATCTGTGGCTGAATATTCGTTTTATTTCCTCTGCACCTGGTCCCGAAAAACTCCCTCGATCACCTCGGGATACGCCTTGTCCCAACCGCCAAAATACTCAATCGTGAACGGCATCTCGATATGCCCGAACTCTGTGTGCGCCTGATTGAACGCCTCATTCGTGCTTGAGTAGAAATGAAACTTAACGAAAGCATCCTGCGCTTCATCACTCCACAGGTACTGCATGAACGCGTTGATCACCTCGCGCTTTGCGGCAGTGATGTTCTTATCGATCACAACCGCCGGATGCTCGCTGAAGATGGTCGACTGCGGCACCACGATCTCGATCGGTTCTTTCGCTTCTTTCATCAGCAGCGCCTCGAGTTCGTATGTGATCAGCGCGTCGCCATTGCCGAGTTCGAAAGTCGTCCGTGCTTCGCGTGCTGAGCCGGGCGTGGAGATCACGTTCTTCCAGATCGCGCGCAGCATCTGTAGCGCCTTCGGTTTATCCGCGTCTTCACGCTGCGTCGCTGACTTCATCAACTCCGATCCGTAGATTGCGAGTATGGACCACTGCGCGCCGCCGGAACTGAGCGGATCGGGATGAATCAAACGGATTCCCGGCTTCGCCAGGTCTGCAAAGTCGCGAATGCCTTTCGGATTTCCCTGGCGCACAACAATCACGAAAGGAGTCTTGTTGACGATTCCCTTTGCGGGCAGCGACTGCCAATCAGCCGTCACAAACCCGTCTTTCTGCAAGCGCTGCACGTCACGCTCAATCGAGAGAATCGCGATCTCAGCCGGCGCGCCGCGCAAGATCTGGTTAGTCACTGTTTCTGAACCGGCAAACGAGGACTGAAACTGCACCGTTTGTCCGTGTTGCTGTTTCCACTTCGCGATGAAGCCGGGAAAGATCGCTTTCTCAAGCGACTCTTTCATGATCGAGAAACCATAGAGCGTGACGGTGATGTCGCCGCTTTCGCCCGGCGGCGTCGGCAGACAACTAACAGTCACCAATGCCGTCGCGAGCGTCGCGAGCGCAAGGAACGCAATACCCTGGGAAGTACACTTCCTCATGCAACTCTCAATTTTGCCTACGGGGGTTGCACGTCTATATCATAGAGTTGCGGATCTGATCCACAGATTACGCAGATTGCGCAGAGTCGCCCAAAGAAAAGTCCTGAGGAAATCTGTGTAATCTGTGGACGGATTTTGTAGTAGTATGCCGACGATGTTCGTGCGGAAAGCCATTGCTTTGCTGTTGGCTCAGGCTTTTTTTCTCCCTATCGCATTCGGTCAACAACAAACTCCTTCAGACACGCGACCACGCCGGACGCAACCGGTTTGGACGCCGCCGTCTGCCAACACACCGATCATTTCCGGACCAACACTCACGACGACGACTGGTCCTGAACCAAAAATTCGTGTGGCGCTCAACACTGATGCGCGTTCCGCCGTGATTTCAACTACCGGTCACTTAATGAATGCGAGTGGCGGTGGCACTACGTTGCTGGCCCTCGATACGTCTCGTGTTCGTGTCGATCCACGATTGCTGTCGCCGCTTCCCGCTGCGAGTGAAGATGGCGGATTTCGAGTGCTCGTCGGCGGCGCAGCCACGCGTGAAGAGGCAGAGGAGAACGAGAAACAGATCCAGAAGATCACAGGTGAAGACGCGCACGCCGCTTACGATACCGAGACCCAAACGTGGGGCATGTTTGTCGGCGGCAAGCTTTCGCGTGAAGAAGCCGAGGAGTTTCGCGCGCGGCTGGAGACCGAGGGGATTGACGCGACTATCGAAGGAAAACAACCGCCGGCCGTCGCACAACAAACAACTGCGACCAATAACAGCCCTGTACGTCTGACCGCTGCGCGTCCGGCTGGTCCATCGCGCGAAGTCGTCGCGTCCGGTACGGCAGGACGATTGTTCAGCTCGAGTGCGCCAGTCTCGTTTGCATCTGACGACGAGACGAACGCGCCGGTGCGTTACAACGATCGGCCGTATCGCGGGCGCATCGAAGTGTTCACAAATCTGCGCGGCTCGCTCACCGTCGTCAACGAACTTGGACTGGAAGACTACGTGCGCGGCGTCGTGGCTAATGAGCTTTCGCCCGGCGGTTACCCGGCGATTGAAGCGTTGAAGGCACAAGCAATCGCGGCGCGCACTTACGCGTTGAAGAATCGCGGACAGTTCATGGCCCAGGGTTTCGATCTTCTGCCGACCACGCGCTCGCAAGTCTATCGTGGACTGACTTCCGAAAACCCGCTCTCAACGCGCGCTGTTGACGAAACGCGCGGCGTGATTGCGACTTACAACGGCGAGCCGATCAACGCGCTCTACACATCGACGTGCGGCGGCCGCACTGAAGACTCGGAAAAGATTTTCAACGAAGCGATTCCCTACTTGCGCGCGCATGAGTGTGCCGGAGAGTCGTTCGATCGGTTTGTGATACGGACATCACGTGAGCCCGCGGCGTTGCAGGATG
>DATNDM010000548.1:0-2828 GCA_035553235.1 Pyrinomonadaceae bacterium
CGAAGCGCTGAAGCGTGAAAAAGAAGCGCGCCTGGAAGCTGAAGCTGCTAACCGCGTGAAAGACGAGTTTCTCTCGACGCTCTCGCACGAGTTGCGCACGCCGCTAACCGCGATCATGGGCTGGGCCGACCTGCTCCTGCACAACGAAGTCGATCCCGAAAAGCAACCACAAGCGATCGAGACGATCTTTCGCAACGCTAATTCGCAATGCCAGTTGATCAACGACCTGCTTGAAGTCTCGCGCATCATCACCGGCAAGCTGCGTTTGGAGTTTGTGTCGTGCGAGCTCGACTCGGTGATCGAGGCCGCGGCGGAAAGTATTCGGCCGACCGCGGAAGCAAAAGGCGTTCGTCTGCAAGTGCTGCTCGAGCCGGGTGTTGGACCAGTGTTTGGCGATCGTGAACGGTTACAGCAAGTCGTTTGGAACCTGCTGTCGAACGGCGTGAAGTTTACGCGCAAGGGCGGCACGGTCCAGATCACTTTGCAGCGGATCAATTCGCACGTCGAGATCGCCGTGAACGACAGTGGTATCGGAATCAAACCCGACTTTCTGCCGAACGTGTTCGATCGTTTCCGGCAGGCTGATGGAACGACGACGAGGATTTACGGCGGTCTCGGACTCGGGCTCGCAATCGTGCGACATCTCGTCGAGTTGCATGGCGGTACGGTCGTGGCGGACAGTGCGGGCGAAGATCGGGGCGCGAAATTTACAGTGCGGTTGCCGGCGATGATTGCGCACGAACACCCGCTGCCGGAAGAGTTCAAACAGCCGGCGCTCGCGGAAGTCGAAGCGCGCGATCGTACGCCGTCGTCTTTGCAGGGGCTGCGCGTCCTCGTGGTGGACGACGAGATCGATGCGCGCACGTTGTTGACCATGATGCTCGAGCGTTGTGGCGCGCAGGTGGTTGCGGTCGGTTCATCGCGTGAGGGTTTGGAGTCGATCGAGAGCTGGTTACCTGATGTGCTGATCGCGGATATCGGAATGCCGGTCGAGGATGGTTACGGGCTGATCAAGAAAATTCGCAGGCTGCCGAAGACGAAGGGCGGGCAAACGCCGGCGCTCGCGCTCACGGCTTACGCGCGAACCGAGGATCGTGTGCGCGCGCTTTCCGAAGGTTATCAGGTGCACCTCGCGAAGCCTGTTGATCGATACGAGCTCGCGGCAGTCGTGGCCAGTCTGGGACACAGATAACGCGGATTAAAAACGCGGATTGAAAACGCGGATCTGAATTTTCTTTCTTACCGTGTTATCCGTGTTCATCTGTGGCTTCAATCGCAGCCGGCCTGCGTTTCCATCAGGCGGCGCCAGTGATGACCGTTGCCGATGGTGAGTTCGTCGGCTTGGGGTGGGCCGTCGCTGCCGGCTTCGTAAAGCGGTAATTGCCTGGCGTTCTCGTTGGCCCAGGCCTCTTCGATGGGCGTGATCAAACGCCACTGTGCTTCGACTTCATCACTGCGGATGAACAACGTCGCATCGCCCTGCATCACGTCGATTAAAAGCATCTCGTACGCATCAGGCGACTCGACGCCAAATCCCGACTCGTAACAGAAGTCCATGTGCACCGTGTTCGTTAGCATTTCGAATCCCGGACGCTTTGCGCCAAACGTCACCGTGATGCCTTCGTTGGGTTGAATCCGCAGCACGATCACGTTCGGCTCGATCTCCTCGGTGGGTGTGCGCGCAAACAGGGCCTGTGGTGTGCGTTTCAAGTGCACGGCGATCTCGGTCAGATGGCGCGCGAGACGTTTGCCGGTGCGCACGTAAAACGGCACACCCGACCAGCGCCAGTTTGAAATGTGAAACTCAACCGCCGCGTAGGTTTCAGTCACTGAATCCGGCGCAGTTCCCTCCTCTTGCTTGTAACCGTTGACCTTTTCGCCGTCGATTAAACCTGGACCATATTGCGCGCGCACTGTGCGCTGCAAAATTTGCTCGGGCTGCATGCGTCGAATCGAGCGCAACACCTGCACCTTCTCTTCGCGCACGCTGTCCGCATCGAACGCGACCGGCGGCTCCATCGCCGTGAGTGTCAGCAGTTGCAGGAGATGATTCGCGACCATGTCGCGCAGAGCGCCCGCACCTTCGTAGTAGCCAGTGCGACTGCCGACGCCGAGACTTTCCGCGGCCGTGATCTCGACGTAGTCGACATAGTTGCGATTCCAGATCGGCTCAAACATCGAGTTGCCGAAGCGGAAGACGAGTATGTTCTGAACTGTGTCTTTGCCGAGGTAGTGATCGATGCGATAGATCTGCGTCTCTTTGAAGACTTCAGCAACGGTTGCATTCAGCGCTTTCGCCGACTCGAGATCGCGTCCGAAAGGCTTTTCGATAATGATGCGGCTCCAGTGGTCGTCTTCTTTGTTGAGCCCTGCTTCGCCGAGGGCCTTGACGATGGTCGAGAAAAGCGGCGGCGGCGTGGCGAGGTAGAAGATGTGATTTCTGCTCGCGCCTTCCTTTGCGAGAGCTTCGAGACGCTCGCCGATTTGCTGGTACGTGTTTTTGTCGTCGAGCTCGCCTGACATGTAGTGCAGGCGATTTGAAAAATCGCGCCACGTTTCTTCGTCGAGGTGATCGGTCTTCTTCGACTCCTGAAGCGCCTGGTGCACCTGTGCTCGAAATTCCTCGTCGCTCATCGGGCTGCGTCCGACGCCGAGAATGCGCACGCTCTCCAAACAGCCCTGGTCCGTCAGGCGACACAGCGCCGGCATCAGCTTGCGTTTCGTCAGATCGCCGGTCGTGCCAAAGATCACAACCACGCACGGCTCCGCATTCGGTAACTGCGGCTGCTCTAATTTAACCGGATTCGGTTCTACAACTATTGCTGACA
>DATNDM010000549.1:0-9523 GCA_035553235.1 Pyrinomonadaceae bacterium
GACGCCTCGACCGCGCGATAACACGCATCATAACCACCTGCGATCACACCCTGGACCAACTCCGGCGATACACCAAACGTCGGCGGGCACTCAGACGCGTCGAGCACACCCAATCGTCCGGATGTTCCCGTACCTGTATAAAAAAGCCGGCCACCGTTCGCGAGCCGCGCGACAATCTCATCAACCGCGCGCACAACATCATCGAGCACGCGCTTCACAGCCACTGCAACCGTCGCGTCCTCATCGTTCATGAGCGCAACGATCTCCGCGGTCGATTGTGAACTGAGATCTTTTGAGCGTGGGTTCTCTTGTTCGGTGATTGGAAGCGCGGTTTGCGTTGTCATGTCAGACGGCGAGAGCAAGATTGTTGATGCGTTCACGCGCCATTCTAGCGGCAGCCACGGCCGGAGCGAAGTGAGGCGGCTCGAAATACGCACGCGGCGCGACCTTTCGCACCTCGGCGCGCAACGTGTCGAGCATCAAGTCGCCGGCTGATCGAAACACACCGCCGACGTAAGCAATCTGAAAACGCTCGCGCTCCATCTGCAAACTCTTGATCACCGCGACAGCCGCGCGCCCGAGCTCAGTACCACCATCAGCAACAATCCGGAGCGCAACTGCGTCATCGGCTTTCGCGGCGTCAACAACATCTCTGCCGAAGCCTGCTAATCGTTCGTTGGTGATCGTCGGCGCGTAGATCGCGGTCGTCAGATCGTCCGCAGTGGTCACGTGGAAATACGCACACGCGAGCTCAGTCAACTCGGTCTTTGGACCACGCCCATCAAACGCATAAGCAACCGCACGCAAAGCGCGACGCGCGAGCCATGCGCCGCCGCCTTCATCACCGGCAATCGGTCCCCAACCGCCCGCGCAAAAACGCCGGCCGCGCGCGTTGATGCCGCAGCAGATCGATCCCGTACCCGCGATCACGACCAGACCCGGCGCGCCGTCGGTCGCTCCATACAATGCGATGTTTGCATCAGTAACGACTTCGATATCGCCGATGCCGAGCGGCACCAGTGTCTCGCGCATACGCTCGCGCAACTCGCGTCGACGCGCGCCGGCAAGCCCGATTTGCGCCGCGATCAGATCGCCACGCCGCAGTTTCGCGGCCGCGCACGCGCTGTCGATCGCCTCGCGCACTGCGGCCGCGGCTCCTGCAATTCCGACTCGCAAAGGGTTCGAAGGTCCCGCGCGGCCTTCGCCAATCACCCGCTGTTTCGCGTCCATGATGACGGCTTCGGTCTTGGTCCCGCCGCCGTCGACACCGACCACTGAGTTCTGAGTGAGCACGCGTCTAGCCGGAGAGAGATCTGCTGTTCGTTGTTCGGTACTCACAGTTTGGCGTCGGGCCGACTAGAAAACAATCCACTTAACATGATGTCTTGATTCGGATTTCGCTGTGCCATCTCTGTCTCCTCTGTGCCTCTTTGGTTAAGTAATACTCACCACAGACACACAGAGGACACAGAGGTTGCACAGAGAAGAAGTTCAAACGAAAACGCAACATTATTGATTATTCTAGGGGCCGCTGATTTATAATGGAAACTAAAAGATTTTATTATTACGATAATCCATCTTGATATCGGGGAGCCTGCTGTTGTGGAAATCAGACAATTACGCGCCTTTGTAGCGATCGCTGAATCGGGCACGTTCACGGCCGGAGCTTTGCGAGTGCACGTGACCCAGGCCGCGATTAGCATGCAGATCAGGCAATTGGAGACTGAGATTGGGGCGAAGGTGTTTGTACGCGCGCCGCGTCATGTGATCCTGACCGAAGCGGGCGAACAGCTTTTACGACGCGCACGCCACATTCTGCGCGAACACGATGCCGCGCTCGATGAGATCGCGGAACTGGCGGGCGCCGAGCGCGGGCGGCTCAGGATCGGCAGTGCGTCGGCGATGGTTTTGACGGAGCAATTGCCGGGAATACTCAAGGAGTTGCGCAAGCAACATCCGGCGGCGGACATCTCGGTTACGTCGGGAACGAGCGAAGTGCTCGTGGACCAGATACTGGCGGGCGAGGTCGACGTCGCGTTTGTTTCGCTGCCTGTCGACGTGCGTGGCATCAAGACTGAACGGCTCAGTGAAGATCAACTCGTTGCGATCGCATCGCCGCGACACAAGCTGGCGAAGCAGAAAACAGTCAGTGCTTACACGCTTGCGGGTGAGCGGTTGATACTGGGCGAGCGTGGTGGAAACACAAGGCGCTTGATCGATCAGTTTTTTGCGCAGGCCGGCGTCTCGTTGCGGGTCGCGATGGAGCTCAGCCGGCAGCAGGCGATCAAGCGCATGGTTGAAGAGGACATGGGTGTCGGGATCGTGCCGTTGCAGTCGGTGAAGGAAGAAGTTGAAAAGGGTCGATTGATACGGTGGTGGATCGAGGGCGCGCAGATCAATTGGGAGCTCGGCATCGCGCAGTTGAGCAACGGTTACGACTCACCGATCATGCAGAAGTTCGTCTCGTTGGCGCACCGGAATTTCAGTACTGATGGGACGCCCGCGAAGAAGCCTAAAAAGCCTAACCACAGATTACACAGATAAGGCACGGATCAGGCGCTCGATATCATCTTCGTTGTTGAAGAGATCGGTGGCAACGCGAATGCCCTGAGGTTTTTCGGTGACGAGGATGTTCTGTTGGGCGAGGTCACTGACGACCTTCGCGGGATTTTCAGCGGCGACGAGAGTTTCAGCGGATCGAAATCGCTCCTCACTAAGCGGCGATAAAACTCTGTCTCCAAGTTGCGAAGTCAGCTTCTGATTCAACTCGAGCGCGCGCGCCTGGATGCTCTCGATCCCGATCGACTGCATCAACTCGATCGACGCACCCAACGCGAACACGCCCGCGAAATGCAGACACCCGATCTCGGCCCGCGACGCCACATCGTGCCGCAAGTGCACTTCATCGTTTCTCATTCCATACGGATCCTGCACACTCAACCAACCGATGGTCCGTTGTCGTGAAGCAGCCTGAAGCTCCTTGCTGATGTAAACAAATCCCGAGCCGTATCCCGAGCGCATCCACTTGTGACCCGTCGCGCACAGCGCATCGATCTTCATCCGCTTCACATCAATCTCGAACACGCCCGCTGCCTGGCTCGCATTCACCACGAATGCATGATTGCCCTTCATGCTGCCCAGCTCGTCAAGATCGCTGCGGAAGCCATTTGAAAACTGAACATAACTCATCGAGATGATGCCCGTGCGCGTGTTCATTGCCGCGCGCAGATCGTCAGGAGGTACCACACCTGCAATCGATTTAACGAGATGGACCGGGATGCGGCGATGCATCCATGGAATGGTCGTCACCGGAAACTCCAGATCACACGAGATAACTTCGCCATGCTTCTCGAGTGCATCGACGATCAGGTTCATGCCGCTCGACGTGTTCGTCGTAAATCCAATCTCTTCCGGTTCAGCGTTGATAAACTGCGCCACCTGCCTGCGGATCTCTTCACAGCGCGCCAGCCACGCGTCCCAGTGAACGTCGCCGTCGTTCCTCATCTGCTCGTAATACAGCGCACCCGCTTTCGCGGTCGACTCCGCCAATGGTCCAGCCGCCGCGGTGTTCAGATAGACACTCTTACTCGTGACCGGAAAATTCGCGCGCACATCAGCCCAATTGATCATTAAATTGACTCTCCGACCTTGGGCGTCCTGGTCTTCTTAGTGCTTTTCGTGCCTTTTCGTGTACTGGTTTTCTTTGGCGCGAACCAGACAGTAGTGAGAGGCGGGAGATCTATTTCACAGCCATTAACGGTAACGCCGTTATTGCCGCCGTAGACTTCCGCGTCGGTGTTCATGATCAGATCGTAGTCACCGGTGCCGAGCCTCTCGACGCGGTAATCGTTTTTGGGGACGGCGGAGAAGTTGCAGACGCAGATGATTTCGCGATTAGTGTCAGGTGAGCGGCGCACGAAGGCGACGATGTTCTCGAGAGCATTGTCGACATCGATCCATTCGAAACCCGCGGGATCGCTGTCTGCTTCCCAGAGCGCGTTCTCTGGTCCATAGACGCGATTCAGATCCTCGACCAGCTTCTTTACACCACCATGCAGCGAATCCTCGAGCAGATGCCAGTCCAAACTCTCCGTCTCGGTCCACTCGCGCCATTGCCCAAACTCGCCACCCATAAACAACAACTTCTTTCCCGGATGCGCCCACATGTAAGCGTAGAGCGCGCGCAACGTGGCGAACTTCTGCTGGGTTTCTCCCGGCATCTTGTTCAGCAGCGAGCCTTTCATGTGGACCACTTCATCGTGTGAAAACGGCAGGATGAAGTTTTCGCTCCATGCGTAGACCAGACCAAACGTCAGCTTGTCGTGATTACCGGCGCGGAAGAGTGGATCGGTCTGGAAGTATTTGAGCGTATCGTGCATCCAGCCCATGTTCCACTTGAAGTCGAAACCAAGCCCGCCGGAGTAGATCGGACGACTCACCATGGGCCAGGCAGTCGACTCTTCCGCGATCATCATGATTCCCGGACAGGCGCGATGCGTTACTTCATTCAACTCCTTCAGAAACGCGATCGCTTCGAGGTTCTCGCGGCCGCCAAACTGGTTCGGTATCCACTCGCCTTCTTTGCGGCTGTAGTCGAGATAAAGCATCGACGCGACTGCATCGACACGCAACCCATCGATGTGAAACTCGTTAAACCAGTAAAGCGCGTTCGCGACGAGAAAATTGCGCACTTCGTTCCGACCGTAGTTGAAGATGTACGTGCCCCAATCAGGATGTTCACCTTTGCGCGGATCGAGATGTTCGTACAGTGCGGAGCCATCGAAGCGCCCGAGCGCCCACGCGTCTTTCGGAAAGTGCGCCGGCACCCAGTCCATGATCACGCCGATGCCGCGCTGGTGCAGGTAATCGATGAGGTAACGCAAATCGTCGGGCTCGCCATAGCGCGCGGACGGCGCGTAGTAGTAAGTGACCTGATAACCCCACGATGGTCCATACGGGTGTTCCTTGAGCGGCAGAAACTCGACATGCGTGAAGCCCATTTCAGCGACGTAGTTGGCGAGCGGCTCGGCCATTTCACGATACGTGAACGGGCGATTGTCGTTTTCGACTTTGCGACGCCACGAGCCGAAGTGCACTTCGTAGATCGAGAGCGATTCGCGGTAGTACTGCCTCTTCGGGCGGGCCTTGATCCACTTCGTATCGCGAAACTTGTATTTCGAATCGTAGACGATCGACGAAGTGTTTGGCGGCACCTCAGCGTGTTGCGCGTAAGGATCGGCTTTGAAGATTGGCCGCCCGCCGCGCGGGGTTACTTCGAATTTGTAGAGGCTGCCGGCGGTCAGTTTCGGAATGAATAATTCCCACACGCCGGAGTTGCCGGCTCGCTGCATCTGGTGGTATTTGCCTTGCCAGCCGTTGAAATCTCCGACGACGCTGACCGCGCGAGCGTGCGGCGCCCAGACGGCGAACGAGACGCCCTTTTTTGTCACGTGTGCGCCGAGTTTGTTGTAGATCTCTTCGTGGCGGCCTTCGCCGAAGAGATGCAGGTCGATATCACCGAATGTAACCACGGCTCACACCGATTTTGAGACGGATAAAAACAGATCAGCGCCGTTGCCTTTTTCGGGCCGATTGCTTTTCGCTTCGGCCAGCAAGTCCAAAAATTTCAGCCGAGGGAAATCGAGGTCGAGTTGGTTCATTAAATCTATGACACGCGCGGCATAGCGGAGTACCTGGATCGTTTCGAGGCCCGCGAGATCGGAGAAGAACCAGCCGCAGCTCGTGAACATCAGCAGCGCGCTTCGTTGCATCTCGAGCAGGTTCCACACGCGAGACTCTTGAGACGTAGTTGCATGACGCTCAAGAAACGCGGCACGCTCGTGTTCGGGATCGAGAATGACTTTGATGTAATCGTTACGCGCCGCCCAGGGATCGCGCAACAACTCACTTCCTTCGAACTTCGCGGCCGCGTCATCGCGCAGAAAGTTCAACGCTTCACGCAAAGGCTTCCGCCACGACTGGTTCCACCCCGGTTCGCCGCCAGTATGACAACCACAATCGCGCGACCAGCGCCCAACGCCGTGCACGCAACTCCACGAACTACCTTCACCATCCGGTCCATTGTCGATCTCGACTTCATCCGACGGCGGATGATGATCGAGATACTGCGCGTAGTTCGTGATCCAAAAACCTGCTGACTTCGCTTCAACAGTCAGCGCGTGCGTCAAACACAGATCGCCGAACTTGAAGTGATGCCCGTAAGTCTCGCCATCCGTCGCAACGTTGACGAGTTCTCCACCCGCGGCCGCAGTGACAAATTTCTCGACGAGTCCGCTGCTGGACGCTAGTGCACGTTCGAAAGCAATCGCACGCGCGAGCGGTCCATTGTAGAAGAAAACTGCGAGCGATCGTCCCGATCCGTCAGGGTGACGGAAGAAGTAAGGCTTGGAAGTATCGACAATGCCCTTCCCCTGGTTCGGGGCGAGGATCACGTAACGCATGCCCTGTTCAATCAACAATGCGAGCACGTCGTCGTTCGCGGCCGTCTCAGGCAGCCAGAGCGCTTCCGCTTCACGACGGAAGCGATAACGAAAGTCAGCCAGACCCCAGACGACCTGCGTCAAACGATCGCGTTCGTTGCAGAGCGGAAGAATCGCATGACCGTATGCCTGCGCGATCGCGTTGCCGTGTCCACCGCGCGCCGCGGCGCTCTCGCGATCGGCATCCAGGATTTTCTGGTAAGTGTCGCGATGATGACTCTCGAGCCACGACAGCAACGTCGGACCGAAGTTAAAACTGATGAGCGGATAATTGACGATGTTCGGTGCGTAACACTCGGCGTGAATGCGCTCGTTCCAATCGTGAAATGGCGCTGCGCCCGGCTCCGGATCGACTCGCCCCGTCCATGGGTTCTCGCGTGGTGGTTGATAAAAATGGCCGTGGATTATGAGTGCGACAGGCATTGCTTTCGACAGCATTAAAACATTTATCCACAGATTACGCAGATTACACAGAAGCGGTCTTCATCTGCGCAATTTGCGTAATCTGTGGATAAAGACTCACAGATTATCCATCGCCAGCCGAGTAGCGCCCAGCAATCCAGCATTGTCACCACACTCCGCCCGCGCGATCTTCACCTGCTGCGCGGTGGTCCGAAACGCACGCTCCTCAACCTGCCGGTACATCTCATCCGCAAACAACTCCCAACCATTCACCGCGCCACCAGCGATCACGATGATCTGTGGATCGATGAAGTTGATGACGTTCGCCAACCCAATTCCCAAATACATCCCGAAACGCCTGAACACCGCGAGCGCAAGCTCATCACCATCACGCCCAGCCTCGTAAACTTTCTCTGCCGTCAGCCCTTCGCTCTGCAACCGCGACTGAGGAAACGACGACAAACTCTCTCGCGTCATCCGCACAATCGCCGTCGCCGACGCAAACAACTCCAAACAACCAGTGTTCCCACACTTGCACTTCAGTCCACTGAACGGATCGACAGTCGTATGTCCAATCTCACCAGCCGATCCATGTGAACCGCGCCAGAGTTTCCCGTCGAGGATCACACCGCCGCCAACACCCGTTCCCAACGTCACACTCACAACATCACGACAGCCACGCGCGGCGCCCAGCCACATCTCACCGACCGCCGCGGCGTTGGCATCGTTTTCGAGAAACACGGGCCAGCCGAGTCGTTTTTGCAGTTCTGCTTTGAGTGCGAAGTTGATTAACGAGGGCAGGTTTGGCGCTTGCAGCACGACGGCTTTATCGCGATCGACCGCGCCCGGCACCATGATCGAAGCAGCGACTACAGCTTCTTTATAGGAATCCCAGTTCCGCGCGGCGGCAACCAGCGCGGCAATGACACATTCAGCCGCATCGCCTTTCGGCGTTTCCTGTTTGATTTGTTTGAGTATTCTCCCCGTGTCATCGACGAGAGCTACTCGTAGGTGTGTGCCTCCTAAATCTACGGCGAAGACTAAGCTTCCACTAGACGGGTTCTTCGGCATGTTCGAGTTGGAGCCTCTCCGCAGTCATCTCTCCACGCGAGAGGTTCCGCGTGATTAGCACCCCAGCGACAATCGCGATTAGCAAGTATAGCAATCCTGTTGCCCACTCCTTAAAGATCAACTTGCCAATGCCGAACAACGAACCGTAAATCAGCGCACAGCCGAGTATCCAGTTGACAAACTGTAACGACAAACGACCGCGCGCGTGCGACTCTGCAAGTCCCGCTTCAGCCGCGATGTCTGTCCAGCCTGGACCTTCCGGTCTGACGCGACGATAAAACGAAATGAGTTTCTCCATCGGTTCGGGTTGCGTCATGAACGTAACCGCGACCCACACGATTGTAGTAATACCAACCGTCACCAGCATGATATAGGCAAAATCTTTCGGCTCGTCGCCATTCCATTTCAGCACCGTCTGCAGGAATATCGAAACCACCGCGGCACTGATCATCGCCGAAACTTCCGACCACGCATTGATTCGCCACCAGAACCAGCGCAACAACAGCACTGTCCCGGTGCCCGCGCCTGTAACGAGAAGCAACTTCCACGCGTTGCTGATTGAGTCCATGTAGAACGTGATGATCACCGACGCGATCATCAGTAACACGGTGACGACCTGAGATGCGACAACGTAGTGTCTCTCACTCGCCGTACGTTCGATGAAGCGACGGTAGAAGTCGTTGATGACGTATGAAGCGCCCCAGTTGAGTTGCGTGCCGATCGTCGACATGTAAGCCGCCGCGAAAGCAGCGAGCATGAACCCGCGCAGGTAAGTTGGAAACACGTGTGGATCCATCAACGTCTGAATGTAACCGGCTTCCTTGTCGACCAGAGTCGGATAGAGAACGAGTGAAGCGAGCGCGGTCAGGATCCACGGCCACGGGCGCAGGGCGTAATGGGCGATGTTGAACCACAGCGTCGCGAACAGCCCGTCCTTTTCAGTTTTTGCGGAGAAGATGCGCTGGGCCACGTAACCACCGCCGCCCGGCTCAGCGCCTGGATACCAGGTGGACCACCAAACTACGCCCAGATAGACAAACAGCGTAATCGCCGGCATCCAAAGGGAGTCGAACGCTGGGAAGAACGCGAGACGCGATCCGGAGCCTGCGTCCATTGCCGTGATCTTCGTCTTCAACTGATCGATGCCGCCAACTGCATTCACCGCCAGAATCGCCAGCAGGATGACCATACCCATCTTGAGCACAAACTGAAACAGATCGGTAACGAGCACGCCCCACAAACCGGAAATCGTCGTGTAGAAGGCAGTGAAGATCAGCATCCCGAATACGATCTTGATCGCGCCGCTCTTAGTCACGCCCAGAGTGTTCTCGAGGATCTTCACCATCGCGAGATTCACCCAGCCGAGAATGATGCAGTTGATCGGCAGGCCGAGGTACAAAGCACGAAAGCCACGCAGGAAGGCGGCGGGCTTGCCGGAGTAACGCAGTTCGGCAAACTCGATGTCAGTCATCACGCCCGCGCGTCGCCATAGTCGCGCGTAAAGAAAGACGGTGAGCATGCCGCTCATGACAAAGTTCCACCAGAGCCAG
>DATNDM010000550.1:0-7558 GCA_035553235.1 Pyrinomonadaceae bacterium
GGGACGCAGGCCGGTGGGCTTGATCTTGTCTAGTTCGCGGCCTTCCGCCAGAGTCGCTTCGCGGCAAACTGTCTCGCCGTACTGGTTCTGATAAAGCAGAAAGTGGTCGTTTTCAGAGGCGGTGTCGATCGGCGCGTAGGCCGAGACGTTCAGAACAAGAGTAGGTAAAAAAACGAATAGGACCAGACCAACGGCTAATATTTGGCGGCAACAGTGCAAGCGTCGGCCATTTAAAGAGAGAGGGCTGAAGTTCAAATGCGTGTCCTTTTTTTGGAAGCGCTCAATCGGGAGAGAGAAGATCTACCTACAAATACAAGCACCTCAGGTGCTGAAAAGCGTCGTGGGGATGCCCAGCAAAATTTGACTAAAACGGCGGAACGCCCGGAGCATGATAGCTTCCGGCTGGCCCGTCCGTCCAGACGGTTCTCTTATCCACAGATTACGCAGATTACACAGACTCTATAAATCCTCTGTGCCCAAGTCTGCGTAATCTGTGGATGGTTTTAGCGGTAGCGCTGGCCGAACTGCTCGGTCCCGAAACTCCCGATTCCATTCAGCCGGAAACTAAAGACCAGCCGGTTCTCTTTCCTCAAACCCACGTTGAACGTCGAAAACTGACCCGCGAACGCGCAACAGTCCCACGCGTGGCCTAAGGTCATCGTCGAGTTAATGAGCGAGCTGTCGCCCCTTCCGGGACGCTTCTGGAAGTCGAAGAAGAACGACGCGCCGCCATAAAATCCGCGGTCGCGATTGCCGATAAACGCCGACGGGCTCCACTGCGAGCCGCGCACGGTTCCCGCCTCGAACCCACGCGGATCAGCAAGCTCGGGCGCAACCTCGATGGCACGCGTGTAATAAAAACTCTGAAACACTTCGTAGATCTTCTTCTTCAGTCCAAACGTCGTCGCGAGTGCGCGGATGCCGTGACCGCTCGTGTCGACGTCCATGCGAACATCGGCAAACAGATCTCGTCGCGGGCGATAACGCGCATCGACGTTCACCGGTGAAAAGCGCCGCGGAACGCCGCCATACACAAATCCCGTGAGCGTGTTCAGCGGATAAAACTGGTTGCGACGATTCGTCAGGAGTGCGCCGCCAAACGTCGGGTCGAAAAAGTATTTGCCGCGCAAAGTGATCGTCAACGCTTCGTACGGTTGCGCCGAGAGCGGCGGGCTGTTCTCACGATTGCTTTCGTTGACTTTCGCGTCGCTGACGTTTTCAGTCGAGCGCCGCGTGAAGAAACGATTCGCAATGCCAAACTCGATCTCGTTCGTGTCCGCGACGGCGTCGAGGTAGTCGAAACGAATGATGCGATCGAAATCGTTGATGCCCGAGATGTTTCGATAGATGACGTACGGCTCGATCACATGACGAAAGAAGAAATGACCATCGCGTTGAAAGTCTCGCGCGAACGCGGGCGGCCGCACGTCGAGTTCAAACTCGCCATAAGATCTCGTCACGTTTTGGCTGAGCACGTCGCGCGTCGCGGGATCGAGTGAGTTTGAGTAAAACGTGACGCGTCCGGCGCCGCTCGCCGTAACGGTCCAACCGGCGAAGTTCAACGGCAGTTCGAAGCGCGGGTGCACGTCGAGTCGCTGCACGATCGACGGCGAGATGATGGGATTGCCGCCGACGTCGTTCACAAACCGCACCTGATCTTCGACGGTTTCCTTGCGACTCACACCATCGGCAGAACCTTCAAAGGAAAAATACAGCGGCAGCTCTTTGAAGAAGCTGATGATACCCGGACGCTTGTCGATGCTGATGCTCGGCAACTGGCGAATTCGAATGCGCGCGTTTTCCAGCGACGTCACTTGCGTGCGCGCGAGAAAGTTGAAGCTGTACTCGTCGTGGTCCTTGTTTATGAAAACCTGCGACGTCTCTTCCGGCGAGATGGCCTGTTGAATGTTGTCCGAGAACACCTGCCGGAAGGCGAGGTTCGAGGTGATGTTCACGTCAGCCACGGCTGTGAAGCCGTTCTTGAAATAATGCACGCCGTCCACGTAAAGACTCGAACCGCCCTGATCTGGATGGGCGGCGTCGGCCGATGGTCCAAAGATGCGATCTTTGACGGCGTAAAAACCGACGTTGAGATACGAACGCGAGTTGGCGCGCGTCCGCAAGTCGGCCCCGAAACCGAGACCGCGTTGCGTGTAAATGTCGTTGCGAAACGTAAAGTCAGCGGAACGGCCGAGTGTTTGATAGTACGCTGTCGACAGGCGAAAGCCTTTCGCGCCCGATCCGCCAATCGTCGGCGTTAGAAATCCGGAGGCGCGATCGCGCGGCTTGATCGAAACCGATGCATACGGCAGGTAGAAAACCGGGACCTTTTTGACTCTCAGCGTCGGCGAAGAAACGTAGACGCGATCGCCGGTCTTGATGCGCGTCTTGCTCGCGTGAAAACTCCACTTCGGCACGTCTTCATCACAGGCGGTCACTTGCACGTTCGAGGCGACGATTGTATCGAGACTGATTCGCTCCACACGATCAGCGGTGAAATAAATTCGCGTGCCGTCCTGTGTCGAGTTTGTGTAACCGGTGGAGTCGACGAAGTAACCGGTCTTCGTGCGGTAGTTCCACTCACCACGCGAGCCCGTGATGCGTTGTACATCCGCCTGATCGAAAACGACGCTGCCTTCCGCGACGATTCTGTTCTCCGCTTCGTAAACGGTGATCTTATCGGCCTGGAGTCGATAAGTGCCGATGCGCGCGTCGACGTTACCTTCGTAATGAAAGATGCGCGCGTTCTCAGGACCAGACACGCTCTGCCGTGTTGATTCAACACTGAGCTCATCGGTGGCCGTGCCGGTCACACCGTTTTGCGCAGGCCGCTTGCGCTGCTGCTGCACGGGTTGATCGTTATTGAGTGGATTGACGTTGGGCGTGTCGGTCATCGGATTCGCGACTTTCCGATCGACCGGATTCGTCTGCTGCGCGAATACACACGAGTAGGCAAATGCAACAAGTAGGGTGGCAAGCGCGAGGCGAATCATAAGGGCGCGTGGATGCTAGCATAAAATTCGAATCCTGAAACTGTCTGTTATTATCCGCGCGTGCCGCAGCGCTACAAACTAATGATCGTCGCCGGTGAGCCGTCAGGCGACGCTCACGCGGCCGCGCTTGTTCGCGCGCTGCGGGAACGCGCTGACATCGACTTCTTCGGCGCCACCGGTCCGCTGATGCGCGACGCGCGCGTCGAGACGATCGTCAATTCGGACGAGCTGGCGATCATGGGAATCGTGGAAGTCGGACGCGTGTTTCGAAAGTTTCTGCGCGCTTTTCGCCAACTCAAATCAGCCGCGATTGAACGAACGCCGGATGCCGTGATCCTCGTCGACTGGCCCGAGTTCAACCTACGACTCGCTTCAACGCTCCATCGCCGCGGTTTGAAAGTCATCTACTACATTAGTCCGCAACTGTGGGCGTGGCGGCCGCGTCGTGTGAACAACATCAAGCGCGACGTCGATCTGTTGTTGTCGATCCTGCCGTTTGAAGTTGAGTGGTACAAGGCGCGCGAGGTCGAGCATGTTGAGTTTGTCGGGCATCCGCTGGCGGGTGCAGTGAAGGCGCGTTACGGGCGTGAAGAGTTTTGTCGAAGGAACGATCTGGATCCGACGCGACCGATTGTTTCGTTTCTGCCGGGCAGCCGGATCAAGGAACTACAACGCATTCTGCCGCCGATGATGGACGCGATCGAGCAACTGCGAATCGTTCGACCGGAGGTGCAGTCGATCGTCGTGGTCGCGCCGAGCCGCACGGTGGACGAAGTGCGGGAGATTACGGCAAGCGTCAAGCTGATCGAACGGCAGACACGCGAGGCGCTCGCCGCTTCGGATGCGGCAGTCATCGCGAGTGGTACGGCGACGCTCGAAGCAGCACTGCTCGAAACGCCGATGGTCGTTGTTTATAAGGAGTCGCCGATCAACTGGCACACACTCGGGCGCTTGATCACCGTAACGCACTACGGCCTCGTCAATCTGGTGGCGGGCAAGGAAATCGCGACTGAGTTGATGCAGGATGATTTGACTGGGGAAAATGTAGTGAAGGAATTATTGAAGCTTCTTGAGCCTCGAACCAACAGCAGCATGCGCGCGCAATTACAACACGTGGCACAGAAGCTCGGAGCGTCCGGTGCCTCTGAACGCGCTGCCGACTTGATCGTTAAGTTTGTAGCCGCGGATGAACGCGGATGAACGCAGATCGGCGTTAATCCGCGTTCATCCGCGGCCCAACTGTTGTCTTAACTCCTCGATCTCCTCGCGTAACTTCTTGATCTCGTCACGCATCTGCGGCAAGCGATTCATGTGTGCATTCATGCGCTTGTAATCCTCGAGGGGTTGCACGGGTATGCCCCACCAAACACCCGGCCGCACGATCTTCCCCGGCAGAATCCCAGCCTTCGATCCGATCACCGCGCCGCTCAGCACGCGCGTGTGATCACCAAACCCGACCTGCCCACCAATCACGGCATCATCTTCGATCACCACACTGCCACTAATCCCCGTCTGCGCGGCAATCACGACGCGCTCGCCGATGTCGCAGTTGTGTCCGACGTGGACCATGTTGTCGAGCTTCGTGCCGCGTCCGATGCGCGTCCGTCCCAGCGCCGCACGATCGACACAGGTGTAAGCGCCAATCTCGACATCATCCTCAATCACGACCGTGCCAATCTGCGGAAACTTCTGATAACCAAGCTCGTGCCGTACATACCCGAACCCATCCGCACCCAAACACACACCGGCATGCAGGATCACACGATTGCCAATCGAGACGTTGTCGTAAAGCACGACATTCGGATGCAGCACACAATCATCACCGACACTCACATTCGCGCCCAGCACCACACCAGCTTCGAGCCGCGTGTACGGACCAATGCGCGTGTGTTCACCCACACACACATTCGGCCCAACATACGCCGTCAACGCAATATCAGCACTCTCCGCGATCACCGCGCTCGAATCGATCGCCGGCTCGCGACGCCTCGCCGGATGCAACGCCGCACCGATCAGGGAAAAGGCAAGCTTCGGATTACGAAATTCAATCACCGTCCGCTCAGGAAACTTTTCCGCCAACCCATCCTTCACGATCAAACACGCGGCCTTACTCTCTACCGCTGCGTCGATGAACTTGTGATCCTCAACATACGCAATCTCATTCTGATCCGCGTCAATCAGGTCCGCGATCCGTTCAATCCGCGTCGTCGGGTCGCCGACAACACGACCGCCAACGATCTCAGCGAGTTCCTGCACTGTCATCTTCATGCTCTTATGAATCCCCGCTTCGAACTGCGAATGAACCTCACGAGGTGCGCAACGTTCTCATCGTCGACCTGCTCGAGTTCGCGTAATGAATCCTGAATCGGCGTCGTCGTTCTAAACAGCAATCGGTACGCTTCTTTCAACGCCCGTCTTTCGTCTTCCGAAAATCCGCCGCGCCTGAGGCCGACGCTATTCACGCCGCGCAGTCGCGCTGGATTTCCATCGGTGATGAAAAACGGTAACACATCCTGCACGATCTTCGACTTCCCACCGATCATCGCGTAACGCCCCATCCGTACAAACTGGTGCGCGCCGACATTGTTGGAAAGAAAAACGTGATCTTCGATCGTGATGTGTCCGGCGAGCGCGACTTCGTTCGCGAAGATGTTGTCGTCGCCGATCACACAGTTGTGCGCGACGTGCACGCCGACCATGAAAAAGTTGCGCGAGCCGATGCGCGTGGTTTCTCCTTCTCCGTTGGCACGGTGAAAAGTGCAGTACTCGCGAATGAGATTGTCGTCGCCGATTTCGAGGTAGCTCGTCTCGCCTTTGAACTTGACGTCCTGCGGCTCGCCACCGATCACGGCGTGCTCAAAGATGCGATTGCGGGCGCCGAGGCGCGTGTAACGCTTGATGACGGCATAGGCCGCAATCTCGCAATCCGGACCAATTTCCACGTTATCTTCAATGATGGCCGTTGGGTGGATGGGCATTTTGACTGGGATTTAGGCGATTTCCAAGGATTTCAGGATAATCGCGTCTTGTGGATCCTGCAAATCCTGTTTATCATGCTGGCCTGTTATTGGTTTTTTCAACACAGGAGAACCGAAGCCGTTGTTTAGTGATCAGTTTCGCCGCGGGGAGTCAGAAAAAAGTAAGTTGTCGGGAGTGAAGAGTTCCCGGCTGATTTCCGGCCTCTCAGATATGGCCTGGAAAGCGTTTCAGTCCGTGAACCAACGGCTGCCCGAAGGTGAAGCGATCCGCCCGAACTGGGCGCCCGGTCCTCTGCTCAAGTCCTACGAACGCAGTGCTCCGCCGCTCGGTTTTCCACGCGAGACTGACAGTCTCTGTCCATCCTGCGTCAAAGAAGTTCGCAATGCGGTGATCACCGGCGAGGTGCCGCTCGACATGTTGATGTTCGAGCATCCCGGTGAGATCAAGGCGCAGATCGTCGAAGACGGCGGGCAGGTCCTGATGCGAAAGACCTGTCCGAAGCACGGCGAGTTTGAAGACGTAATGTCGACCGATCCCGCGTTTCTCGCGCGTATCGAGTCGCTCTTCTTTGGTCGTGACTTCCGCGCCGCTGAAGACAAAGACGTTCATCGTCACGGCACTTCGAACATCAAGTTTGGCCGCGGCGCTGTGTTGACTGTCGACCTGACGAATCGCTGCAACATGATGTGCAATCCGTGCTTCATGGACGCGAACCAGGTTGGCTATGTTCACGAGCCGACGTTTGAAGACACGAAAGCGATTCTCGACCGCGCCGTGTCGTTCAAGCCGCGACGGCAGGTAATCATTCTCTTCTCGGGTGGCGAGCCAACGCTGTCGCCTTATTATCTCGAAGCAGTCGCGTACGCGAAGAAGATCGGCTTCTATCGCATTCTCGCGGCGACCAACGGAATTCGCTTCGCTGAAGACATCGAGTTTTGCAAAGCGGCGAAGGCTGCGGGACAGCACGGTGTTTATCTTCAGTTTGACGGCGTGAGTGAAGAGAAGAACAAACACCGCGGTGTCGGAAACTTGTTCGACGTTAAGTTACGAGCGATTGAGAACCTCGCTGAAGTTGGGATCAAAGTGACGCTGGTCGTCACGATTGTCAACAATCTCAACAACGATGGCATCGGGCAGATCGTCGAGTTTGCCGCGAAGAACATCGACAAAGTTCAGACGATCGCGTTCCAACCGGTTTCGTTTACGGGACGCGATGAAGACATTACCGACGAGTTGCGCAAGAAGTGGCGTTACACGCTCGCCGGCATGACGCACGATCTGAAGAACCAACTCGGCGGCAATCTTGAACCGCTGCGCGACTGGTTCCCGCTCTCGTCTTATTCAGCGTTCACGAGCGTGATGGACATGCTTCAGGGCGCCGACGCGCCGTGGGGCTGGTCGTCGTGTAATTGCCATCCAAACTGCGGCATCTTCACGTTGCTGGTCGTTAACAGAAACACGGGCGAGTTTAAGTCGCTGTTTGAGTTTTTCAACTACGAGCAGTTTATGAAGGACGTCGCCGTGATTACCGACACCGCGCGCGGCCGCAAACTCTCGTACGCGCAGCTCGGCATGGCGATCATGCG
>DATNDM010000551.1:0-2951 GCA_035553235.1 Pyrinomonadaceae bacterium
CCGGACAAGAAAGTCGACGCGGTGAAGCAATTCCAGGAAGCAGGCCGGATCGTGGCGACGGCCGGCGACGGCATCAACGACGCGCCCGCACTCGCGCAAGCTCACGTCGGTATCGCGATGGGCACGGGAACTGACGTCGCGATGAAGAGCGCCGATGTGACGCTGGTGAAAGGTGATCTGCGTGGGATCGTTCGGGCGCGAGCGTTGAGCCGCGCAACGATGGGCAATATCAAACAGAACCTCTTCTTCGCGTTTATCTACAACACGCTCGGCGTACCGATCGCCGCGGGCATCCTGTATCCCTTCTTCGGAATCCTGCTGAGCCCAATGATCGCCGCCGCGGCCATGAGCTTCAGTTCCGTCTCGGTTATCGCTAATGCTCTAAGACTCAGGAACGAATCAGTGTAATCCGTGGCTAAATATTTTGTTGCCGGACGCGGTGAACATTGCACCGAGCACTTCGTCAGTCACAAATCGCTCATCGAGATCCGACAACCGCACTTCGCGATCGGTCCTGCCATTATTGATATTCACACCCGCGAGTCCATTCCCACCGCTTCCAAGGCTCGTGTAGAAGTACATCCACTGCCCACGCATCGTCGCGAGCCGCTCACGATGCCAAAGGAATCGCGACAAGCGATCGAGTTGATGCGACGCAATCCCGAACCGCTTAAATGGCAGCGAACGCTGCCGCCGTGTCGACAGTGTGGCGAGCGCCTGGAGGTTCTCCACACCATTGAATGCCGTCATCGCTGGTCCACCGTAACGGAAATAAAGCGAAGCCGCACGCGACGCGATCGCCGCGATTGTGCGAAACACGCCGCGTCCGGGCGGTGTGTGTTTTGCACGCCAGAGTTCTCGTCCGTTGACCCGATCGAAGGCCGCGATCTCTGACTGGCCGCCGATCACGATGTCGCCGCTTTCATTCAACGTTCCAAACGAAGGGCGCTCAATCTTGTGCGACACGCGCGCGCGCCGTTTGCCCGTGCCCGCGTCAATGAAGATCAGATCATCACGATCGGCAACAGCAATCGTGTTTCGATCAGGCATGACGAGATTCGTGATGCCTTTGTCGGCGCCTTTGTAACGCCACAGGACCTTGCCGCTGTGGCTATCGATCGCACTCACGCCAAACGATCCGCGCTCGATCGTCTCACCATCTTTCAACCGCGTGAACTGCCCGCCAGTACGCACTAACAAAACGTCTCCAACCAGCACCATCTCGGGCGTGAGTCCCAGATCCTTCGCTTCCCACTCGGTATCGCCACTCTGCCGCGAAATGGCCCGCACGCGCCCGTGACCGGAAACATAGATTACGTTCTCAGTGAAGATCGGCTCGGCTTCCGTAAGCGCGAGCCCTTCTTCGTTGACGCGATACTTCTCGCGCAATCGCTCTTTGCCACTGCGCGCATCGAACGAAGTGACGCCTTCATAGAAGACATAAAGGCGCCCATTAACGAAGGCCGGCGGGTAGTAATTGTCGAGTGTGTAATCGACTTCTTTTCCCGAATCTTCCGGCCAGCGCGCCGGCATCATCTCGACGTCGCCGATGTCGTACTTCCAGAGTTCATCACCAGTCGCCAGATCGAGAACGTGCAGACGCGGGCGGCGTTTGAAACCATCACGCGCGCGGTTCTTCGCGTCTTTCGCAAGCACGAGCGCCACTAAATTCGAATCAGGATCGACTGACGCCTGCATCACCGCGCCTTTGATCTTGTCACTGCGCCAGAACGATTCGCCGGTCAGAATGTCGACTGCTTCCATTCGCGCTTTATCGCCTTTTTCAAGACTCAACAACACGAGATCAGTGCCAGGCACAGGAGCGACGTCGGTTTCGTCGAGCGCAGTGTCTTTGCGACGCCAGAGAATGTCGCCCGTCGAGGCGTCGAGCGCGTAGAGCGATTTCTCGGTGCCAACAATCAGAACACCCATTTCCGTTGGTTGATAAAAGACGATGTCTTTGTCGAGTTTTGCTGTCCAGGATTGGGCGTGAGCGGGAAGGGAAGAGAGCAAAATCAAGAACAGCGTAAGCCCCAAAGAGCGACTTAAGTTCATGCGACTAGGATAACCCAAATCTGTTATGCTTTGCGGCGAATTATGGCTCGATTGTTTCTCGCGCAAAGGCACGTAGCCGCACTCGCGTTGTTACTTCTGGCAGTCGGATCGGTGTCAGCGCAGTCGATCGATCCGAACGCGCCCTCGCCCGTGCGGAGCAACAGCATCACCGGCCGGATCGCCGCGCGCGATCTCGGCGATGCGCGACTCACCGATCACTATTACGCGCTCACCGGCACACCTGGCGACCTGCTGATCACCGTCAACAGCACGAACCTCAACGGCGACATTGACGTGTTTACGGCTACCACGTTGCGACCATTGTTGAAGGTCGCGCTCTACGCGGAGAGTTCGACGCCGGTGACAAAGGGAATTTACCTGCGCAAGCGTGAGGATCTGATCCTGCGCGTTGAAGCGCGTAGCCCGAATGATGACGAGGGCGTGTATCGGCTCTCTTTCGGCGGATCGTTCGAGCCCATCGTTGGTGGACCTGATATAGCCGAAGCCGAAACGCCCACGACGACTGAAACAACGACACCGGGCGGACGCAAGACGAAGCGCGTGTCGTCAGTCGGAGCAAGAATCGAAGAACCGGAGCCACCGGTCACTGACGTGGCAAAAACAACGCCGACGCCTGAGCCAACACCCGAAGCGAAACCAGTTGAGACACCCGAACCAACTCCAGAGAAGTCGCCGGACGTCGAGGCTCCAAAGCCCACCACAGCGCGCAACACACGCGGCCGCAGACCAGTCCGACCGCGTCCAGCTCCAAAAGTTAAAGAGCCTCCGCCCACAACTCCAGCCGAACCGGAGCCCGAAGCTGGACCACGCCTCGTGATCGAAACCAACGACGGGACGCTGATCAATCGTTCAATGAGTACGGTGAAACGTGTGAC
>DATNDM010000552.1:0-4150 GCA_035553235.1 Pyrinomonadaceae bacterium
CTGCGTCCAGAACCCGGCTTTGAAGACCTGATAACCGCGATACTCCGTCTCGACTGGCTGGCCCACTTTGGCGGCAAACCTGGCAAAGTCGTCGGCGGTTATCAGTCCGCCGTTCGCCTGCATGTAATTACCGATACGACGGGCGACTGGACCACGATAGAAATAGTCGCGAGCCGCCATTAAACCGGCGTGCCGGTTGTTTCGCGTGCTCTTAGACGCGAGTCGCTCAGCGCGGACGATCTCGCGGAGAGTCCGCGCCAGATCAGCCTGCACGAACAAGTCGCCGGGCTTTGGAACTTCGCCGCCGGGCAGAAACACGCGTTTTGCATCCGGCCACTGCGAAAAGATCGGGGCGCGCGTTTTGATGTACTGCACTCTCAACTCGTCGATCGGAAAGCCGTCCGCGAGTTGAATTGCCGGCTCCATGACTTCCGCAAGTGTTTTCGTCCCGAACTGATCGAGCGCGGTGACGCAGGCATCGAGAACCCCCGGAACTGTGGCTGCGAGTGGTCCAGTGGAAGGGATCATGCCCGCTTTTTTTGTGCCCTGTTCTTCAGTGCGGTTAGCGAAAAACTCGCGCGTCGCTTTCATCGGCGCCTGGCCCATGCCTTCGATCACAACGACCTTCTGATCTTTGAGCTTGATCAGAATCGGTACCTCGCCGCCAAATGAGAAGTGGGAAAACTCAATCACCGAGGCCGCAAGAATCGTCGCAACACCCGCATCGACAGCGTTACCGCCGTGCTGAAGAATGCGTAATCCGGCTTCCACCGATAACGGCTGTCCGCCTGCCACAACGCCGCGCTTACCGCGCACGACCGGTCTGAATGTGTCTGCGTGTGATGTTGTCAACGGCAAGCCGGCAACGACAAAAGCCGTTACCAGACAGAAGACGAACAGGTTTCGTCTGCGGATGAACATCGGTGGGCCACCTCTCTCGAGATTTGATTCGCGAATTGTGCCACAAAGACTTAGCTGCAAAAAGGTACAAAAAGCACAAATTCGGGTTATTGAAAGATTTTGTGGCTTTTGTCCGTCTTGTGACTGAACTTTTCAGACTGGTAAGATGGCGAGTAGACAAAAAGAGAGGGCGCTGACCTCCCCCAAGACCAGCGCCCTTGCCTTTATCTCAGTTCTCCCATGGAGAATTAACGACGGGCAAGATACTAACTGCCTATGCGCGAAGGTAGGTTGCAGCGAGCTTGTAAACCCCTTGCGAGGTTGTGACAAAAGTTTTTCGGCGTCACCAAAAGCGAACAACTACCCCGGTTCGGAGACCAATAATCGAGGAATGGCCTTGCTAAATTCACCAAAGATCGCACCGTATGGCTCCTGGAAATCCCCCATCACCTCTGACCTGATCGTCGAGGGTTCGGTGGGCCTCAGCCAACCAACCTTTGATGGAGACGATATCTACTGGCTTGAGCTGCGCCCGACAGAAGCGGGCCGACACGTCATCGTCAGGCGAACCCCGGACGGCGTTCGTACCGATGTGAATCCGCCGCCTTTCAATGCGCGCACGCGCGTTCATGAGTATGGCGGCGGCGATTATGTGGTCCGCGAGGGCGTGATTTACTTCTCAAACTTTTCGGACCAGCGACTTTACCGGCAGGAAGGTCTCAACGCGCCTGAAGCAATAACTGCGGCGGGCGAGATGCGCTACGCGGATGCCTGTATGGACCACGCGCGCCGACGTCTCATCTGCGTCCGTGAAGACCACACGCGCGCAGGCGCCGAAGCCGTCAACTCAATCGTCAGTGTCAACACGCAGCCTGGTGATAATTACGGTACGGTGCTGATCGAAGGAAACGATTTTTACTCGACACCGCGCTTGAGTCCGGACGGGACACAGCTGGCCTGGCTCACCTGGAACCATCCGAACATGCCGTGGGACGGTTGCGAGTTATGGGTCGGCGAGTTTGGCGAGGATGGCCAGTTAGCTTCGACGCGGTGGGTCGCAGGCGGAACAGCGGAGTCGATTTTCCAGCCAGAATGGTCGCCGGACGGCGTTTTGTACTTCTCTTCGGATCGCAGTGGTTGGTGGAATCTGGAAAGAATTACGGCTGATGGCGGGATCGAAAATGTCTATCAATCCAAGGCTGAGCTCGGCATGCCGCAGTGGATCTTCAGGATGTCGTCTTACGCTTTCGCCTCGCCTGACACGATCGTCTGCAGTCATATTGATCAGGGTGTTTCCACGCTCGCAACCGTTGATGTTCAGACCGGCAAGGTAACGCCAATCGATTGTCCGTATACGGACATTCAGTTCATCCGCGCGGCAAATGGCCAGGCTGTGTTTCGTGGTGGCTCACCGACGGATGTAGCGGCGCTCGTGCGATTCAATCTCAGTACGGGCCAATTTGAAATTTTGCGGCGGTCAAACGATCTCGAAGTTTATCCGCAGTATTTCTCGGTGCCGCGCGCGATCGAGTTTCCGACTGAAGGTGGATTGACGGCGCACGGTTTCTTCTACCCGCCGCAGAATCCCGACTATCGCGCGCCCGACAATGAGAAGCCGCCGCTGATCGTGAAGAGTCATGGTGGACCAACGGCCGCCGCGTCGACCGCACTCAGCTTGTCGGTCCAATACTGGACCAGTCGCGGCTTTGCGGTGCTGGATGTGAACTACGGCGGCAGCACCGGTTACGGCCGGCAGTATCGTGAAAGACTTAACAGGAAGTGGGGCATCGTCGATGTCGACGATTGCGTGAATGGCGCTCGTTATCTTGCGGACCGCGGCGAGGTCGACGGCAACCGGTTGATCATCACGGGTGGCAGTGCCGGCGGCTACACGACCTTATGCGCCTTGACCTTTAGGAATGCGTTCAAAGCGGGTGCGAGTCATTTCGGCATCAGCAATACGGAGTCGATGGCGCGCGACACGCACAAGTATGAGTCGCAGTACCTGACGAGCTTGCTGGGGCCGTATCCGGAGCGCAGGGACATCTACTACGAGCGGTCGCCGATCAACTTTCCGGAGAAGCTTTCGTGTCCCGTGATCTTTTTTCAGGGACTCGAAGATAAGGTGGTGCCGCCGGACCAGGCGGAGACGATGGTCGACGCGATCAGGGCGAAGGGAATTCCGGTGTCGTACGTTGCGTTCCCCGGCGAGCAGCACGCGTTTCGGCAGGCGAAGAACATCAAGCGCGCGTTGGATGGCGAGTTGTATTTCTATTCGAGGGTCTTCGGGTTCGACCTCGCGGAGCCGGTCGAACCCGTGGAAATCGAAAATCTATGAGCCGCGTTATCCAGGGTGGCTTTGCCTCAAGAGTCGGGAATTCCTGTTGGAGACGGTCAGTACCACCCGCTACCGCAGGTGGTACTGACTGTGTTCAACAAGCCTTGCACGAAAAGTCGTTTTCGGACTTCTTCTCTGTGCAACCTCTGTGTTCTCTGTGTCTCTGTGGTTAAGAATTGTTCGAAAAAACCACCACAGAGACACAGAGAACACAGAGGTTGCACAGAGAAAGAGCCATGAGACAGACTTTTCGTGCAAGGCCTGTTCAACAAACAATTCCGACTTTTGAGGCAAAGCTATCCAGGGTTAATTACCGATTGGCGGATCAGCCACGTTGGCGGCCGCTCCATTGTGATCCGCGCCGCGCAACACGCCTTTATTGTCGAGGAAGAGCGATAGCATACCGCTCTTCCCATACTCCGCAGGTACTGCCGACAATTCGAACTTGTCTCCACTAACCGTTAATTCGAACTTGTAGCCTGATCTCTCCAGTGTTTCCTTCGACACCAACTTCTCCGCCATCAACTGCTCGAGTGTGCCGTAAGTCCCGTTGCCCTTTGTCTTTTTAAACTGCTGTTCCGCATACGAGATCGAATACATCGTCCCGATTGCCAGTCTCTCGTTCTGAATGTTCTGCGGCGGATTCGTTTCGCCTGAGATTCCGGCCACAGCCATCAACACCAGGTTCTTCGGAATGTGCACCTCGTGCAGTGGTCCAAGACCCTCGTTCGACAGTGAATAGGTGATCGGTTCCGGCACTGAAGCGGCGCGCACGAGGAACGCGCGCGTTTGCTCGCTGATGCGCGTGCTCGGCAGTTCGGCCCAGATCCTGTAAGTCTCCATCAACGCCGGTGAAATGTAGATTTGTCCCTGCTGAGGCTTCGGCTGCCAGCGAGTGGAATTCCTGAACTG
>DATNDM010000553.1:0-5582 GCA_035553235.1 Pyrinomonadaceae bacterium
TGCAGCACTTCAGAGCTCACGAGCCACGGATAGAACAGACCGAGAACGCCGCCGGCGCGCGGCCGTGGCCAACCGAGTACATAAATCTGATAAGCCTGCGTCAGGTGCTCAGCCCAGTGCGCCAGCACGATGAACATAAACACGTTCAAGGCGCGTTTGTGCCAAACGTTATTGAGCTTGTCGTAAAAACTAAAGTCGGCGGCGCCACTTCGCGTTGGGTGTGCGGCTGCTGACATCTCAACCTCCGTGTTATCGGCAAATCCGAGGCGAAAAATGTTCGCGCAATCTTATGACGGGTAGTGCAATCAAGTAAACACCGGGTCGAACTATTTTGGCGTGTCGTTTTCGCCAAAGTGTTTGGCGAGGGACGTGAGATACGTGTCGATGGTCGACGTTTGTCCGAAGATGTAGTGCGACATGAAACGAAAGATCACGTTCGAGACCTCACCGTCTTCGCGAATCGTCACGCGTGTGCCGCCGTTCTCGGGCGCCAACAGGTAAGTCCACTGGCCGGAGAAGCCGAGATCCGTGTCGCGAATCCGCGTCACCATTCGTTGCGAAGGAACGTCTTCGACGAGTTCGTAGTTGATGGTCCCGTTCTTCCCTTCTTCACGAAAGTAGACTGGCTGACCTGGCTGCGTATCGACTTCAATCCGTTTGACGTCCGAACGCCATTTCGGCGCGGAGCCGAAGTCGCGCACGACCGCGTAGACGTCCTGTGGCGAACGGTGCAGCAGAATCGAGCGCGACGCGACGTGCGCTTTCGGGAGTCTTGAACCGATCAGCGCGATGATACCGGCCAGCACTATCAAACCGGCGACGATGCCTACGGCGATAAAGATCAGCAGTCGGTATACTCGCTGTACTTGAAAGACGTGAAGGTCGTTCATCGGCAGATGATTATAGGGGTGCGAAATAGTTCGTCAAAATCGAAACGATTTTCAGCTTCTCAGTGAGATCACAAAAAGCACAACAGACCACAAACCGCACAGACCTTTTAGTGGGCCGTTTGTAGTCTTTTTTGTGCTCTTTGTGGTTATGAGTTTTGTGCTTTTTGTGGCTAAGAATGGTTTCACTCTACTTGCGCTCCGCGCCGCACTGACGTACAAGATCACCAGTGTCTGAATTGTCCCCCGGCGCTGCGGTTTCACGCTATCGCATCATCAGCAAAATTGGTGCGGGTGGAATGGGGCAAGTGTATCGGGCGCAGGACACCGAACTCGGCCGGCCCGTCGCTCTGAAGTTCCTGTTCAGCGAACTCGCCGCGCATCAAAGCCGCGTAAACCGCTTTATTCAGGAAGCGAAAGCCGCGTCGGCGCTCAATCATCCAAACATCCTCACCGTCTACGAAATCGGCCGCACGGAAGACACCACGTTCATCGCCGCTGAGTTTGTCGAAGGTGTCACACTCCGGCACTACATGCGCGAGCACCGCAAGCTGATCGAGGTGCTCGACATCGGGATCCAGATCGCCTCCGCACTTGTCGCCGCTCACGCCGCGGGTATCGTTCATCGCGACATCAAGCCTGACAACATCATGGTGCGTTCGGACGGCATTGTGAAGCTGCTCGACTTCGGTCTCGCGAAACTCACTGACCGCGAGGAGTTCTCATCCGGCCCTGAGGAAACGACGATCGCACTAGTCAACACAGAGCCGGGTTCGGTCCTCGGAACCGTCACTTACATGTCGCCGGAACAGGCTGCTGGACGCGACGTCGATGCGCGTTCCGATATCTGGAGTCTCGGCGTCGTGCTCTACGAAATGGTTACGATGCGGACGCCGTTCGAAGGTGCGTCGAAGAGTCACATCATCGTTGCGATCACGGATCACGAACCGCTGCCGATTGGTCACCTCGCGCCCGACGTGCCGGAGCCGCTCGAATGGATCATCGCCGAAGCGCTCACGAAAGATCGAGAAGAACGCTGCCAGACGGCCAAAGAGATGCTGAGCAAGTTGAAACGGTTGAAGCAGCGACTCGAGGCCGGCGCATCGATCTCAGACTTCAGTCGTTCGCTGCCGCCGCAATCTTCAATCGCGCCGCCGTTGAGTTCAAACACGAGGTCGCTCGCCGCGCAACCTGCCACAACGCTCGGCGAAGCGGCGAGAACGACGATGCGATCCGGCGACGACGGCGTCACGCAAACGATTTCGTCTGTCAAAAGCGGCCGGAACATAAAATCGATCGCGGCACTCGTGTTCGGTTTGATCCTCGTCAGCGCGATCGCTTTCGGTCTCTACAAGCTATCGCAGCAGCCGAAAGAGTTCGGCCCGACGAAGATGACGGCGTTAACGACCGGCGGGAAGATCAATGGCGAAGACATCAACGGCCAGGTCTCGATCTCACCTGATGGTAAGTACGTTGTCGCTGCGGCAAACGATCCGAAACAGCAACCCAGCCTCTGGCTCCGGCAGGTTTCGACGAGCAGCCTCGTGCGCATCGTAGCGCCCGAGAATGGCGCTTATTTCGGCACGACCTTCTCGCCCGACGGTGAACTGGTCTATTACGTCGCGTCGCTGGAAAGAAACAACTTCGTGCCCACGCTCTATCGCATTCCCGTGCTCGGCGGCACTCCCGCGAAAGTTATCGATCGAGTGGACAGTCCGGTGGGCTTCTCTCGCGACGGTTCGCAGTTCGCTTTTGTGCGTCGCAATCAATCAGACATGTCGTTGATGGTGGCCAACACCGACGGCAGCGGCGAACCGCGCACGATTGCCGTGGCCAAACAACCAAATTATTTTTCTACTTCTGGACCATCATGGTCGCCGGACGGTAAGTACATCGCCTGCGGGATGTTCAATGGAGTTGGCCCTGGATACTCGACTGTCGCGATGGTGCCGGTTGAAGGTGGAAACCCGAGGCCGATTGGCTCGGAGAAGTGGGCCACCGTTGGTCGAGTGCTTTGGCTCGCAGATAACACCGGGCTGGTCATCACCGCGCAACCGGAGTTTTCGTCGATCGGCACACAGGTCTGGTTCCTTCCGTATCCGAGCGGTCCGGCACGACGGATCACAAACGACCTGAACGGTTATGGCGAAAACAGTGTCGGCGTCACGACAGACGCGGGCACGATCGCGACGATTCAGCAGGTAAATGCGAGTAGCATTTGGATCGCAGCGCCGAATGAAGACGAGACGCGCGCGCGCCTGATCCTTAAGACCAGTCTTCCTGACACAGTGGCGTGGACGCCCGACGGCAGAGTCGTATACGCGAGCAGGACGGGAGAAAACTGGGACCTTTGGATCGCGAACGCCGATGGCTCAGGAGCGAAGCAACTGACGGCGGATGTGTTCATCGATCACGAACCATCGGTTTCGTATGACGGCCGCTACGTGGTATTTCAGTCGAATCGATCAGGCGCGCGGAACATCTGGCGCATCGACGCTAACGGCAATCTGAAGCAACTGACCGAGGGCAACTACGTCGATGCTAATCCTCTTTGTTCTGCTGATGGCCGCTCAGTGATCTTTGTGTCGCAACGCTCGGGCACGATGAGTCTTTGGAAAGTCAGCATTGAGGGTGGAACTCCAGTGCAGCTCACTGAGCATGCGGCGCAATTGCCGTCGATCTCGCCTGACGGAAAGTTTATCTCGTACTTTTACTTTGACGAGCGGCGGAATAATCAACCTAAGCTTTCGATTATTCCTTTTGAAGGCGGCGAGGCGGTGAAGACGATCGATCTGCCGCGCTCGGTGCAACCGTTGGCTTTCGGGTGGCTGCCTGATGGACGATCCGTCGCGTACCTTGATAATAGTTCCGGGATCCTAAACGTGTGGAGTCAGCCGGTTGACGGCGGCGCGCCGAAACAGTTGACCAATTTCAAGTCAGAATTCGTAAACAGTTTTGCCATCTCGCGTGATGGTAAGATCGCGGTATATCGCTTTTCCGCGACCAGAGACATAGTCTTGATTAAAGGCTTTCGCTAAAGGCCTTTGTTACACAACTCCCAGCCTCACTCCTGTGTGATATTGAAAGGAGAGCCCAGATGAATCAGAAAGAATGGACCATCATTATTTACATGGCGGGCGACAACAATCTCGCCGTCGATATGGCCTACGCCATGGAGCAGATCAAGACTGTTGCCGCCGCAGGCGCTGACAGCCCGAATCTCTTCGTCTACTACGACGGCAATTCTCCCGCGATTCCGACCTTGTATTGTGACTTCTCTGAACCGGGGAAGCCGCGCTACGTCCGGTCATACAAAGTTCCGAACAAGACTTACCAGGTCCCGAAAAAAGAAAACGAGAATGCCGCGAATCCGCGTTCGATTCTTAACTTCGTCGACTGGTGTCTGAATAAAGTCGAAGTTGAAAACGACGAGGGTGAGATCACTTACGGACGGCGCGCGCGGAAGTACGCGCTGATATTTTCCGGGCACTCGCTCGGGTTTCAGGACATCGGACTGTTCAAAGACGAGACGTCCGGCAAGTCGCTGAAGATGTCAGACTTTTACGACATGCTGCACGCTCTCATCAGCAGCAAGAAGGAGTTGCAGGAAATCGCTGAGTCGAAATGTTGGCTCGGTGAAGATCGTCAGGTCGAAGACAAACTGATCGGTCAAAAGCTCGACATCCTCGGGTTTGATAGCTGCGTGATGGGGATGCTCGAGGTCGGATATCAATTCAACGCGGTCGCGAAGACGATGATTGCATCGGAAGGCAGCGTGCCGAGTGCGGGTTGGACCTACGCGAAGATTCTCGGTTGTTTAGCGGGTGAACATAACGGCAAGGTCGACACGCGCGAGGTGGCGGCGCAGTTCGTCAAACAGTTCATTCACAGTCAGGATGCGTACACGGTCGGCGGCGTGTCGGTCGACATGGCTGCCTGGGACATGAGTCGCTTGAATCACCTGGCCGATGCGTTCATTGGACTGTCTGAAGCGCTGATCGATTGCTTCGCGGATCCCGAGGCGCGCATTTATCGTCAGATGGAACGCGTGATTCTGCACGTGCATTGGAAGTGCCAGTCGTACATGTACGATCAGAATGTCGACCTTGGTGACTTCTGTGAGCTGCTCGATCGCGAGTGTGGTCTGGCCGCCGAGGAGATCGGCGACGGCCACGATGTTGAGCTATTGAAGGGAGTTCAAAGGGAGTGCCGCAACGTTTTGAAAGAGTTGCAGAAGGCCGTGATTCTGGGTGGATTTAGTGGCGGCGGTTATCAGTACTCGAATGGAGTCTCAGTGTTCTTTCCGTGGTCGCGCGAGGCGTATGAGGTGTCGCGCAAGAACTACGAGAGTCTGTCGTTTGCGAAGGACGTGAGGCGCGAGCGCTTGTCGTGGACTGACTTTCTGAAGAAGTATCTTGGTGATGTGAGTCGTCGAAGAGTTGAAGTCCCGGCGGCAGATGTTTCGGCGGGATCGAAGTATCGATATTACTCAGGCGTAAGCTTCGACGAGCGTCCGCGGATAGCCGCGAGTGCCAACGGAGATTCGAACACGAAAATTGCAGGTCAGGAAGGAACGAGGATCGCAGGACAGGAAGGTACCCGTATCGCAGGCCAAGAAGGAACGAGGATCGCGGGCCAGGAAGGCACCCGTATCGCAGGTCAGGAAGGAACGAGGATCGCGGGCCAGGAAGGTAC
>DATNDM010000554.1:0-5344 GCA_035553235.1 Pyrinomonadaceae bacterium
CCGTTTGCACATTCCGACTTCATTTTCGCAGTTGTTGCCGAAGAGCTCGGACTGGTTGGCGCGATCGCTGTGGTGGCTATGTTTGCACTGTTTCTCTGGCGCGGCGTGCGCACCGCGTTGCTGGCGCCGGATCGGTTCGGCATGTTGCTGAGTCTCGGCATCGTGACGAGCATCGTTGCGCAGGCGCTCTTTAATATTAGCGTCGTGCTTTCGCTGGTGCCGACGAAGGGAATTCCGCTGCCGTTCATCTCCTACGGCGGATCGTCGCTGGTGCCGACACTCGCCGCGGTCGGCATCCTTCTCAACGTTTCACAACACGCGAGTGGATCGCTGGACGTCGGGCTGTTTGAGAAAGCGACGTCGAAGCTGCGCCAGCGAAAGAGTTTGAACGTGACTGTGCCCAACAGCAGCGGCTTGGGGCGGCGCGCTTTTGATCATTGAAATGCGAGTGATGATCGCAGCCGGCGGCACTGGCGGACACATCTATCCGGGCATCGCAGTGGCCCAGGAAATCATGCGGCGCGATGCGACTTCGAAGGTACAGTTCGTCGGCACGGCTCGTGGATTGGAATCGCGACTCGTGCCGCAAGCGGGTTTTGAGTTATCGCTCATTGAAAGTGCGGGACTGAAGAACGTGAGTCTCGGCGCGCGCGTGAAAGGCGTCGCGCTGCTGCCGCGGAGTTTCAATTCAGCGCGCAAGCTGATGCGGCAGTTTCAGCCTGAAGTGGTGGTGGGCGCCGGCGGTTACGTGAGCGGGCCGGTTGTATTGACTGCTGCGCTGACCAATCGTCCGACGCTCGTGATGGAGTCGAACGCGCTGCCCGGTTGGACCAACCGCGTGCTGGCTCGCTTCGTCGATCGTGCGGCGGTTTCGTTCGAACAGGCGTTGCCGTACTTTCGTGGCAAAGCGAAAGTCACAGGCAATCCGGTGCGACGAGAGTTTTTTGAGATACCGCCGAAGCGACGCGAGCCCGGGAAGTTTTCGTTGCTCGTCTTTGGGGGATCGCAGGGCGCACGAGCAATCAACGAAGCGATGATGGCAGCGTTGCCGAGGTTGAAAGAGTTGGCGGTGGAGTTTCGGATCAAGCACCAGACGGGTCCGGCGGATTTTGAAAAGGTGAAGGCGGCGTATGAAGCCTTAGGTTGGGCCGAACGTGGTGACGTTCGCAGTTACATTGACAACATGATGGCCGATTTCGCTGAAGCGGATCTCGTGCTGTGTCGCGCTGGTGCGACGACGACAGCCGAACTGATCGCGGCTGGAAAGGCCTCGATCATGGTGCCGTTCCCATTCGCCGCCGACGATCACCAGCGCAAGAACGCCGAAGCGTTACAAGCCGCAGGCGCCGGGCGCATGATTTTGCAGGAGAACCTGAGCGGCGAACGCCTGGCGGTTGAGATTGAGAAGCTGGTCCAGTCGCCGGAAGAGTTGAACCGAATGGAAGAAGCAAGCCGGAAGTTAGCGCACGGCGACGCAGCCGCGGCCGCTGTGGACATGATCGAAGAGCTTAGCCACAAAAAGGCACAAAAAACACAAAAGTGAAACCAAGAACCGAAAAACAATCAATCAGCTTAAGGCGGCTGAACTCCAATCAGCTTAAGGCGCCTGAACTCAATAATATTTTTGTGATTTTTGTGCTTTTTAGTGGCTAAAAAATGTTTCGAAGAATTCAACACGTCCATTTTGTAGGTATCGGTGGCATCGGCATGTCGGGCATCGCAGAGGTGCTCGTTAATCTCGGCTTCCGTGTCTCCGGCTCCGATCTGAAACGCTCCAGCGCGACCGATCGCCTGCAACAAATGGGTGTCGAGATCTTTGAAGGTCACTCTGCTGAGAACGTCGGACACCCGCACGTCGTCGTCCGCTCGACTGCGGTACGCGACGACAATCCGGAGATCATCGAAGCGCATCGACGCTCGATCCCGGTGATCCCACGCGCCGAAATGCTCGCGGAGTTGATGCGACTCAAACCGCACACCGTCGCCGTCGCAGGGTCGCATGGCAAGACAACGACGACCTCGATGGTCGCGACCGTGTTGGGCCACGCGGGACTCGATCCGACGATAGTCGTCGGTGGCGTCGTCGGCGCGTTTGGTTCGAACGCTCATCTCGGCACCAGCGACCTGATGGTCGTCGAAGCAGACGAAAGCGACCGATCGTTTCTGATGTTGACGCCGACGATCGCCGTCGTCACGAACATCGATCGCGAACACATGGATTACTACCACGACATGGACGACGTGCGTGCCTGCTTCGCGAACTTCGTGAACAAGGTGCCGTTCTACGGCTCGTCAGTCTTGTGTCTCGACGATCCGAACGTGCAGGCGATCATTCCGTTGCTCGAGCGGCGTCGACTCACGTACGGCCTGAGCGCGCAGGCTGACGTCTCGGCGCACGGTATCCGTCACGACAACCACTTCGGATCGTCGTTCACAGTCTGGCGCGGAACGGACGTGATGGGCGAGATGATTCTGCGCGTTCCCGGCGTGCACAACGTCTACAACGCGCTTGCAGCAATCGCCGTTGGCTTCGAGTTGGAAGTGTCGTTCGACAAGATCGTCGAGGGTCTGCACCTGTTCACGGGCGCAGGCCGCAGGTTCCAGACGAAGGGCGAGGTCGATGGCGTGCTCGTCGTCGACGACTACGGACATCACCCAACAGAGATCAGGGCCACACTCGCGGCGGCGAAGCTCGGCTCAGGTGGCAGGCGCATCGTGGTGCTGTTTCAGCCGCATCGTTACACGCGCACACACGATTTGATGCAGGAGTTTGCGCGTTCATTCAATAACGCTGACGTACTGTTCATCACTGACATTTACGCGGCGAGCGAGGACCCGATTGAGGGTGTGAACTCGGAAGCGCTGACGGCGGCGATCAAGCGTTTCGGTCACAAGGACGTGAACTATATCGGCCCACTCGATAACGCCGCCGCGATTTTGCGCGAGCACGCACAGCCCGGCGATCTCGTGGTGACGCTCGGCGCGGGCACGGTGAATCGCGTGAGTGATCAACTGCTCGGGTTGTTGAAAGAGAAGACATTTAGCGCCACGGAAAAGCAGGGTTAGAAGTATGGAGTTGATAGAAGAAATTGCGGCGCGATTGGGCGTGCGTGCCGAGCGTGGCAAGCGATTCGCTGATTTGACGAGCTTGCGCGTGGGTGGCGCGATCGATTGGGTCATCACACCTGAGACTGAAGAGGAGGCAGCCGCGATCGTTAACGAGTTGGACAAAGCGGGCATCGGCTGGCGGCCGCTCGGCTCCGGTAGCAATGTGCTTGCTGATGACGGCGATCATCATTACGTCGTTTTGAATTTGAGCAACATGAAAGGCGAAGTCCACATCGACGGCGAACTCGTTTCGGTGAGCGCTGGTTACTCGCTGCCGCGACTCTGCATCGACGCTGCTCGCGCTGGACTCTCAGGCATTGAAGGACTCGGCGGGATTCCCGGCACGATCGGCGGTGCGCTTTGGATGAACGCGGGCGCGTATGGTCACGAGATCGGAACTGTAACCGAGAAGGTGCGCGTGGCGCGGGAAGGCAAGGTCGTCGAAATCACAGGCGACAGTATCGAGTGGAACTATCGTCACACTTCATTTCGCGAAGGCGAGTTGTTGCTGGGGGCGACATTGCGACTGAAGCATGACGACCCCGAACAGATCAAAGCGCGCATGGATGAGGTCAAACAAAAGAGGCTTGCGAGTCAACCGCACGGGTCCCGTTCCGCGGGTTGTTTCTTCAAGAACCCACCGGCAAGCGCGATCGGCACCGGAAAGATCATTGACGAGATGGGGATGAAGGGTCAGCGACGCGGCAGCGCAGTTGTTTCGCCTGTACACGCGAACTTCATCGTCACTGAAGGCGAGAACGCGCGTGCTGAAGACGCGCTTGCGCTGGCGGAAGAGATTCGTGAACGTGTGCGACGCGAGCAGGGGATCGAGTTGGAGTATGAGGTCGAGCTCTGGCGAGCAAAGCCATCCACAGATTACGCAGAAAAAACACCGGTGGAATCGGCGGACGGAAAGGAGGCCCTATGAGAGAGCAGGTTGTGGTGCAGAAGGTCGGTAATCGCAGCGGGATCGGCAAGAGCAAGTCGGGTGCGGGACAGCGTCCGGCAAAGCGCGGATCGAATGAAAACATTGCCGCGCGCCTCCGCTCGCTCCTGACTTACGTTCCGCTCGCGCTGCGTATCGGCGTGGCCGCGATCATCGCGTTGATTGCTTTCGTCGGTTACCGCGCGGCTGCGTCGGCAAGCTTCTTTCAAGTGCGCACGGTCGAGACGCGTGGCGCGTCGCGCGCTTCAGTTGATGACATCAAGAACCTCGTGCGCCGCGATGTGAGTGAGACTGGTGTGTGGCGCGCTGATCTGCAACAGCTCAGTCACGACCTCGAGCGCCTGCCGTGGGTGCGTACCGCAGTGGTCACACGAGTTCTTCCGGACGGCATTCGCGTGCGCATCACGGAGCGCGAACCGAAAGCGGTGGTTCGTACGGCTGCCGGGCGTTTTATGTGGGTCGATGACGATGCGGTTTTTCTCGGCGAGATGTCGTCGACGGACCAGATGCCGGCATTCTTCCTGCGCGGTTGGAATGAAGATAACTCGAACAGCGCCCAGGCTGAGAACCGCGATCGCGTACGCAAGTTTCTCGAATTGCAACGCGACTGGAGCGGGCAGGGAGTGGCGGAGCGTGTCAGTGAAGTGAACCTGCTCGATCTGCACGACGTGCGCGTGCAGCTCGCTGGTGATGATTCGCAAATCGAAGTTCGACTCGGCTCGCAGGATCAAAGCGCACGGCTCAGTAAGGCGCTCAGCGTACTCGACGCGCAACGTCAGACTGCACGCGGGCCACTGATCAGTTACATCGATCTCACGCAGGGTAAACGCGCAATAGTTGGATTGGTTACCGGTAATCACACGGTAGCTGAAGGCAAGAACGAGCAGTAACACAGATAACCCGACATGGCTAAGCGTACACAGCACACCATCGGTCTCGACATCGGGACAAGTAAGGTGACGTGTATTGCCGGTGAACCCGGTGAAGGTGGATTGCTCGAAGTCGTCGGCATCGGCGAAGCGGAAGCGCGCGGTCTACGCAAGGGTGTGATCGTCAATCCTGATGCCGCGGTTGACGCGATCAAGAAAGCAGTCGAAGACGCCGAGCGCATGAGTGGACTCGAAGCCGAAGAGGTCACGATCAATCTGGCCGGTTCACACATCCTTGGTTTCAACGGCCAGGCGATCGTCGCTGTCTCTGGTCGCGATCGCGAGATCGTCGCCGAAGATGTGCGACGCGCAATCGACTCAGCGTGCGCGATTCAGCTTCCGGCCGGACGCGAGATCGTCG
>DATNDM010000555.1:0-2970 GCA_035553235.1 Pyrinomonadaceae bacterium
CGACAGGGTCATACTGGATAGGCCGGTGGCTAAGAGTTCTTCTCCCCTTAAGCTGGAGGCTGTGCAATGAGCGACGAAACCAAAACCTTGCAGGTCCAATCCGCAGCCCTGACGGATCGCGGCCTCAACGAGCGTCGGCCCCTGAACGAAGACGCCTTTTTGCACGATCCGCAGCGTTCGATCTTCGCTGTAGCGGACGGCGTTGGGGGCGCTGAAGCGGGTGAAGTCGCGTCGTCGACAGCGATCGAAGTGCTCGACGAAGCATTTCGTCACCAGACCGATGGCGCGGACATCGAAGACCTGATGGAGCTCGCTATACAGCGCGCGAATGCGTCGATCCACCAGATGGCCCAGGAGCATGCAAGGTTTTCGATGATGGCGACGACGATCGTCGCGCTCCACATCAAGGGAGACGTTGCCACGTTCGGCCATGTCGGCGACTCAAGACTTTATCGACTCACACCTGACGGACAGTTGCATCGCGAAACTGAAGACCACTCGATCGTCGAAGAGGAAGTGCGCGCGGGTCGCATGACGCCCGAACAGGCCGCGAATCATCCGAGCAAGAACGTGATCAGTCGTGCACTCGGCGCCGAGCAAGGCGTCGAAGTTGACATGAAGGTGTTGGAGGTCGAGGACGGCACGGAGTTTCTACTCTGCACTGACGGCATCACGCGTCACATTTCCGATAACGAGCTGCGCCAGTTGATGGTGGTCAGTAAAAACCTCGACGAGCTTTGCAGTGAGTTGAAGCGACGTTGCTACGAGCGCGGCGCTGAAGACAATCTCACGGTGATTGCGGTGCGCGTCGGCGAACAACTTCAAGCCGGCGAACGCTCTGCGGATCTCGAACCGACGATCACTCCCGAAACTAGTGCTTATGCGGTGCAGTCAGGCAACGGCTCATCACCTGCTGACACGGCTTTTCTGCCCGCGTCTCGCATCGCATTTCCCGGACCCGCGGAACCATCCGCGCCGCCAGCGACGATTGATCAGCAACCGCTCAACGTGGCTGATCCGCAAGCGAAAGGCAGTGGCGCGGGTCGCGTAGTCGCGGTTCTCGTTGTACTGCTCCTGGTTGCGGCCGCGTTCTATGCGGGTGCGCGTTACAAGGAACGGATTCCCTTTCTCGCGACGAAGACGCCGCCACAAACTCAGGCTGTCGCACCGGTCAACGCGCCTGCGCCCGAGGAGCCGTTTGTGAAGTTTGAGCGAGAGCGGCGGCAGGTCGATCAGGATCCGCGCGCGTGGTTGAAGAATGACATCGGCAAAGAGTTGGTCGCATCGTCGATTCAGAATCCGCTCGAGTCGCCGAATCCGGAGTTTTTGTATCTCTACGGTCGCGCAAACCTCCTGACGGGAAATACTGACGAGGCAGGCAAGGCCTTTGACGCCGCAATTGCCAAGGCTGACAGCAATCCTTCACCGGCGAACGCGACGATCAAAAAGGAGTCTGTACTCGGTTTAAGCTTGATCAGCGTCCGAACCCAGACGCAAAAAGACAGGTGGAAAGTCCTCAATCATTACGAAGAGATGACCAAACCTCCCGCCAACAGCAACGCCCCTTAACGTTTAGCATCTAAGTGCAGCATGAGCCACAAAGAGACACCAAATAATTTCGCCACGAATTTCACGGATTTTCACCGTTAGATCCGTGTTATCCGTGTGCATCTGTGGCTAAAAATTAAATGTCGGAACTGAAGTTACAGCAGAGTAGACTTGATGGCCGCTACGATATTATCGAGCGTCTCGGTGGCGGCAGCTACGCCGAGATCTATGTCGCCAACGACAACGCCGCTCCGGAAGGTGCGCCGCGCACGATCGTCATCAAGGCGCTCAATCTGAACCTGCAAGACGCGCCCGACGCCGAACTAGAGCGCACGCTTGTCTCCAACTTTCAAAACGAAGCAGTTGCGCTCGATCGCGTTCGTCATCCGAATGTGATCAATCGTCTCGGACACGGCACCGCGATCGATCTCGCCGGCACGACCTTTCACTACATCGTGCTCGAATATCTGCCCGGTGGCGATTTGTTCGCTTTGACAAAGACGCGCCCGTTGACACTTCAGCGAACGCTCTTCTATCTCGAACAGGTTTGCTCCGGGCTCGCACATGCGCACAAGTGCGGCGTCATCCATCGCGACATCAAGCCACAAAACCTGCTCCTGACTGCCGATCAGCAGGTAGTGAAGATCGCGGACTTCGGCGTCGCGCGCATCGATGCCATGGATGGCGTGATCACGCGCGTGGGCACAAATATCTATTCAGCGCCCGAGCACAACCCGCTGATGCAGACTGGTCAACTCGACACGAGCGGCTTGCGAATGCCTCACGTTCATCTGACGCCGGCAGCCGACATCTACTCGCTCGCGAAGACCACGTACACGTTGCTCGCAGGCGAGTCGCCGAGGCGGTTTGCGCAACATGCGTTGACCGAGTTGCCGTCGCAACTGAGTGATGCTCCGTGGGCCAGGTCAGTGCTTCGTGTGCTGGAGAAAGCGACGCAGAATCGTCCCGAGTTCCGCTATCAAACGGTTGAAGAATTCTGGGACGACATGGCTGAAGCGAGCCTCCCGCCGACACGTCCGCTTCGGATGGTTCCCGCCGCAAACGCGAATGTGCTGCCGATGCGACGCAAGCCGAGCGAAGATCTGTCAGTCGAACCTGAAGACGAGTTCACTGAAGCCGCTCCGCCGCGGCCACACTTCGATGTTCCGGCGGCGCGTGAAGAAGTGCCGGAGGTCAGGCGACCGCGCATCGTTGTTCCGATCAGTCTCGATGGACAACGACAGATGCGCGCCAGGCAGGAATTCGAAACAGTGCAGGAACGGCGATCGCAGACGATGAGAGCGCCCTTTGAAACGGTGTTGCCGGCAAGCAGAAAGAAGCGCGCACTCGTCGCCCTGGGTTTGATACTCGCGTTTTCCGGAATGCTGCTCGCAACACATAGGTACGTCACGTCGCGCTGGA
>DATNDM010000556.1:0-3093 GCA_035553235.1 Pyrinomonadaceae bacterium
TCAGGAACCTGCCGCGAGCGTCGACCTGCGGCGGCCGCATGCTGGTAATGCGCTCCCCCGGCCTTAGGAGACTGACAAAGATCCGCTCGGGATTCGGCAGCGTGCCGTTCTCGACTTCTACAACTCCGCGAATCGTCGCAGTTCCATAAGCCAGGACCACGCGTACACCCGTCAACCGCTCGCGTTCCTCGATCTGAATACCGCGCGACATGACCTCGCCATCACGCTCCACGCGCAGGAGGTTGAATCCTTTTGGCGGAACCGAGCTATCCTTCGCATTCACAAATAGATTCGCTATACCGCCGGTCAAGCCTGTTACTGAAAAGCTTCCATTCGGAGCAACCGACGCTGTTCCTGAAGAGCCCGTCTTCGTCGCAAAATCATTGACAAAGACGCGCACCAGCAACTCTGGGAATCTCGCGACCGCTGCGGGGCTCGGTGTTTCGAGTACGACAACGCCACTCACGCTCGCTCCTTGATACAGCTTGACTGTGATTCCACTGACGTCCTGATCGATGACATCAAACGTGAGCGGCTCTGGTCGCATCCCGCTGTTGTCGGTCGGGTACACGGCAACTCCGTATTTCCCGGAAACCAATCCCTCCTTGACAAATTCGCCTTTGGCATCCGTCACCACAATCAAGCTGGCAGGCTCCGAACGCTCTCCGAGCTTCCGTTGAAACCCTAGTCGGACGTTTGGCGCCGGTAAGCCCTCACTATCGACGACGCGACCGGCGACCGTAAAAGTTTGCAAAGCCCGACCAAGTGTGATGTCGATATCGGTGGCTTCAGTTCCTTCACCAACATCGATGACCGTAGCTTTGGTTGGATCGGTTGCATCCGGATGGAAAACTTGCGCGTAACTTGACCGCCAGGAGCTGACCGGGCCGCTGAAAGAGTTTTCACCACGGCCGGCTCCGACCTTGTAATGTCCCGGCATCAATCCGAACACGCGATAGACGCCGCGATCGTCAGTTGAAGCGCCACCGGCGGCATAAACCTGAGGCTGTCCAGGCTGGTTAAAATCGGCAGCACGGTAAATATAGACTTGCTGCTGAACGACCGGACGCCCGTCGGCGTCTGTTACTCGGCCCGTGATAACGCCGCCGCGCGCGAGGGTGAAGTCGATGTTTTCGACGTTTTCATCTTCACCGAGGAGCACGGAGGCGCGCGCTTCTCGGGCATCAATCGGCACAAAAGCAGGGACCGCCGGCTGCACTTCATACGTGCCCGCGGCAACGTTCGTGAGGCGATAGAAACCGTCATGATCGGTCATGGCCCTGGGCACTCGTTCGTACGGATTCCAGCCTGGCTGGTTCTTACGGAGTGCGACGGCGACGCCGAACACGCCCTTTCCCTTGAGCGTTACTCGACCTGAGATCGAGCCACGCCCGGCTTTAGTAGTTTCCTTCGGCGCAGGTTGGGCCCACAGCAAAGTTGGGAGAGTGAAAATCGTGAGCAACACCGCGAACAGATGACGAGCGGAGAAACTCATTCGGTTGCTCCTTCTGGGTATTGAGGTGCGCGGATCATATCTGTAGCGCGTCAATTCTGTAAATCCTGTAATCCTGTGGTGGCGCCCTAATTTCCACCCTCTTATCCACAGATTACGCCGATTGTTAATACCTCTGCGTAATCTGTGGATGAAGAAATCTCAAAATAGGGCACTACTATCCTGTCCAGGGCTTTGCCCCAAAAGTCGGGATGGCGCTTGGATCGGGTCAGTACAGGGAGCGGTAGCGACCTGGTGAAACCATAGGAATTAAAAATCATTAGAAATATCGCATACTGATCACGGACCAGGTCGCTACTGGTCCCTGTACTGACCCGATCCAACAATGATTTCTGACTTTTAAGGCAAAGCTCCTGTCAAAAGACTTCTCTGAATTCTTCTCTGTGCAATCTCTGTGTCCTCTGTGCTCTGTGGTCAAATTATCGTGGCCAAGCTAACGAGGACTGCCCTCGCGATCACAAGGTTGTCAGCGTCAATATCTACTGTTAGGATCGCGCCGCCATGGCTCATCTAAAAATCACCGACGCCAGCGGACGCCAATGGCAGTTCAGCTTCCTGCCTAACGTCGCTTGCACAATCGGTCGCGCGCCCGACAATACCGTGGTGCTGGATGATCCGCGCGCCTCTCGTTATCACGCTCATATAAATTCGGAGAACGGAAATTTCACGATTGTCGATGGCGCTGTCATCAACGGCCAGCTACGTCGCAGCGCAAACAAAGTCTTTATCAACGGCGAGCCACGCTTCGAGCAACAACTCAAGACGGGCGATCGGATCACTATCGGCGCCAGCACGCTGCGTTTTGAGCAACCAATCGAAGAGCGCACCACTGACGTTCGTTACGACGACAAGCCACTCGGTCACACGCAGTTGCTGATCTCCGCGAACGACGTGATGTCGACGGTGCTACGTTCGAAAGAAGATGTGATCGCATCGGCGCCGCAGCGCGATAAAGTTCTCGAACAGTTGCAACGCAAGGCAAATATTTTGAGCGCGCTTTACGAGATGAGCCAGACGCTCGGATCAGTTTTCGATCTCAACGCGATCTTCGAAAAAGCGACGGACATCATTTTCCGCTCGACTCCCGCAGATCGCGTCGTCGCGTTACTCGCCGAACAGGACGGCTCGGATAACCTGACGCCGATCGCGATGCGGGCCCGCGACAACAAGCTCGAAGCCCACGCGCGCAAACTTTCCATCGGCCGAACCATCACGCGAAAAGTCATGAAAGATCGCGTCGCCCTGCTGTCGCAAGATGCCGCGTCAGACGAACAGTTTGCCGGCGTGGATTCGATCGTCTCGCAAGGCGTGCGCTCGACGATCTGTGCGCCGCTCGTCGCGGAAACTCGCGTGCACGGTGCGCTGTACGCCGATCGTCTTGATCCGTTTGCGGCGTTCAAGCCGGACGATCTCGAACTGATCAGCGCCGTAGCGGCGCAAACTGCGATTGCCGTCGAGAATGCACGCGCGCACGAACGGCTCGCGCGTGAAGAAGTCGCGCGCGCGAACTACGGTCGATTTTTACCTGAATACGTCGTGAAGCAGATGCTGGAGAATCCTGAGTCGTTCAAGCTCGGCGG
>DATNDM010000557.1:0-4238 GCA_035553235.1 Pyrinomonadaceae bacterium
AATGTCTAACTTCAAAAACACCGTGTGAAAGTCCGGGCGGCTGAAGAGATTCGGTGGCGCTTGTATTTGCCCCGCTAAAAACGCCACGAGTGTGACGACGAAGATACCGGCGAGATACGCGAGAGCGCTGCGGCGAATCAAGAACAGCACCGTCACGATCAAGCCGAGTATGGCCAGCATCGATGGAATGCCGAGCGTGCCGAGTTTTACGAATGTGACTGGATCGGAAGTGACGAAACCGGCGTTCTTCAAACCAATAAACGTGATGAAGATTCCGATTCCGGTTGCGGTTGCGATTCTCAACTCCGCGGGAATGGCTTTCGCGATCGTTTCACGGATCGGAGTGACGGAAATTACGAGAAACAGCACGCCGGCCCAGAAGATGATGCCGAGCGCCGTTTGCCACCAGACGCGCTGCGTAAGAATGATCGTGAATGCGAAGAACGCGTTGATACCCATCCCGGGCGCGACCGCAAACGGAAGCTTCGCGTAGAGCCCCATCAGCAGCGTCATCACGAAGCAGACGAGGACCGTGGCGGTCAACACGCCGCTGAAAGCCATGCCTGTGCCGGGAGTCGAGAGGATCGTCGGGTTCACCACGACGATGTACGCCATCGTGAAGAACGTGGTGATACCGGCGATTGCTTCAGTGCGAAGGTTCATTTAGACAGGATTTACAAGATTTTTACAGGCTGCACAGGATAACAGAACTCATCTTGTTCATCCGTGGCTTTGGCTCAAAAGTCGGGATGGCGCTTGGATCGGGTCAGTACAGGGAGCGGTAGCGACCTGGTCGAACCACCGTAATCAAAAATCATGAGAAATATCGCTGCTGATCACTGATCAGGTCGCTACCGCTCCCTGTACTGACCCGATCCAACACTGATTTCTGACTTTTGCGCAAGCTTTCATCCGGTAAAAATCTTGCAGATCCTGGTCAACGACTACCGTAAAAATAACGCGCCCGAAGCTCTTTTCAGAACCTCGGGCACGTCATCACAGCCAGCCAGGAGTTCCCCAACTTCTGCGGGCCGTTATTCTGCAACGATCACAACCACGCTCTTCTTGTTTGCCTTTGCCATCGCATTCTTGTCACTCCGTTCTTTGTGCCGCACGGCTGCGAGGCTCGTCGTTTCGCCCGCGAGTTGCGCCTGCGCGAAGACGTATCGATCACCATCCCGCTCAAACACGAGTTTCGCGTTCTCACTTGCGTGTACGCTGCCCGTCGTGGTCAGCACCATCGCCGTCGAGTGACCGTTCAGACTGCGCATTTGCAGTATCTTCCGATCCGAACTCGGATTGATCACGGTGATGGTGTACCTGCCCGCCGGCAACGTTGCTTTGCCGGCACTGAACGTAAACGGAATGCTCGCGATCATTTTCTGGGCGCTGCTGGTCTGGGCCTGTGCGCCAACAACGAGAACAGCAAGGAGCATCATTATCGCTAGGGGGATATTCAAAAATCTGTTCATGGTTAACCTCCGTATGTTTCGGCAGCCTTTATTTGCCTCCACTTATTCACGCGGACGTTTGGCGCGGTTTCCCTCACGTGGCCGGATTTATTTGTTGTAAACTCTGCCGCGAGCACACATATGCGGTCCTCCTCCGAAGGCATAACGCAGCTCCTGATCGACTGGGGTAAAGGGGATCAGGCGGCGCTTGAAAAACTAATGCCGCTCGTTTACAGCGAGCTGCGACGCCTTGCGAGCAACTACCTGCGCCGCGAACGCGCCGAGCACACACTTCAACCCACCGCGCTCGTCAACGAGGCGTATCTCAAGCTCATCGATCAGCGTAATGCGAAATGGCAGAATCGCGCCCATTTTTTCGGAATTTCGGCGCAGTTGATGCGGCGCATCCTGGTGGACCACGCGCGCCAGCACCAGGCAGTGAAGCGTGGCGGTTCAGGTCAGCAAAGAGTGTCGATCACGACGGTCGAGAAGCTTGCGAAAGAGCCGGAAGTTGATCTGCTGGCGTTGAATGAAGCGCTTGACGAACTCGCGCGGATGGATCCGCAGCAGGGACGCATCGTGGAGTTGAAGTTTTTCGGCGGGCTTCAAATTGAGGAGATTGCGGAGGTGCTTGGAGTCGGGCACGCGACGGTCGAGCGCGACTGGAAGCTCGCGCGCGCGTGGTTAAGAAGGCAGTTGAGTTGAGGGGTTTGAGTTGAATCGTGCGCGTCTGTTATTGGAGTCAATTATTTAGACAGGATTCACAAGACTTTACAGGATGACACCGGAGCGCTGGCAGCAAGTAAAACAAATCTTCAACTCGGCGATTACGTATCGACCCGAAGAGCGCGGCCTGTTCATCTCGCAGGCGTGCTTCGGCGACGAGGAGTTGCGCAGCGAAGTCGAGTCGCTGATTGCGTCGCACGAAGAGAGCGGCAGCTTCATCGACAAGCCTGCGTTCGAAGCCGCTGCGGCGTTGCTGGCAAACGAAAAAGCGGAGTTGAGATCCGGTCAGACCTTTGGTTCGTACGAAGTGATTTCGTTTTTAAGTCGCGGCGGCATGGGCGAGGTTTATCTCGCGGAAGACAAACGTCTCGGTCGCAAAGTCGCGCTGAAACTCCTGCCGGCTTCGTTCACGACCGACGCAGATCGGCTGCGTCGCTTCGAACAGGAAGCGCGCGCCGCCTCCGCGCTCAATCATCCGAACATCATCACGATTTACGAGATTCGCGAAGCGGCCGGGTCGCACGTCATCGCGACTGAATTTGTCGAAGGTGAAACGCTGCGACATCGGTTGAGCCGAGCGCCGCTGGCGCTGTCAGAAACGCTGCACATCGCGATGCAGGTCGCCGACGCGCTCGCCGCCGCACACAAAGCGGGGATCATCCATCGCGATATCAAACCCGAAAACATCATGCTGCGGCCCGATGGGTATGTGAAAGTGCTTGATTTCGGGCTCGCGAAGCTGAGCGAACAGGCCACGCCCGCAGTCGCGGCGGAAGCGCCGACGATTCAAGTGCGCACTGGGTCGGGAATCGTGATTGGGACGGCCGGTTACATGTCGCCCGAACAGGCGCGCGGACTGGGCGTCGATCACCGGTCCGACATCTTCAGTCTCGGTGCAGTCATTTACGAAATGCTCGCGCGTCGCAAACCGTTTGAAGGAGACACGCCGAGCGACACGTTGGCCGCAATTCTCAAGACCGAGCCGCCGCCGCTCGCACGTGTCGCGCACGGCGTTCCGGCTGAGCTCGTGCGCATCGTGAACAAGTCGCTGCGAAAGGATCGCGAAGAGCGTTATCAGGTCGTAAAGGATCTCTGGCTCGATCTGAAAGCGCTGAAACAGGAGCTCGAGTTTCAAGACAAGCTCGATCGCTCTGTAGCGTCTGAAGGTGATGGGACGGCGATGATGGCGCCTGTTGAACCGACCGAAGCTTTCGCCGGATCACGACCAACGACGGAACGCAGCGCGATCAGCAACATCAGCGAATCGATCAGCGTCGAGATCAAGCGTCACAAAATCGGCGCAGCGTTGGTGTTGGTTGCCGTGCTGATGATTATCGGTGCGGGCGGTTTCGGAGTTTACAAGTGGTTCAGTCGCGCCGAGCCCGTGGCCCACTTCTGGGACGTCAGACTCACGCGCCTCACAAACTCGGGCAATGTAATCGACGCTACCATCTCTCCCGATGGCAAGTACATTGTTTACGCGTTGAGTGATCGCAGCAGTCAGAGTCTTTACATTCGCCAGGTGAGCACCGCGAACGACAAGCTGATTGTGCCTCCGGCGCCCGTGGGTGTTTTCGGCATGACTTTCTCGCCGGACGGAACCGAACTTTACTACGCGCTCAAACAAAATCTTGACGCCGGAACTCTTTATCGCATCCCCGTGCTCGGCGGTACGCCCGTTAAAGTGCTCGAGAAGATTGATGCACCCGTCAGTTTCGCACCTGACGGCAAACAATTTGTACTGGTGCGAGGGAATTATCCAAACCCGGGCGAGAGCGCACTCGTGATCGCGAATCTTGATGGCAGCGGCGAGCGAAAGCTCGTTGTCGAAAAGAACCCTGAACGTCTCGCGTCCATCTTCTTTACTGGCCCATCCTGGTCTCCTGACGGAAAGATTATAGCCGCTACCGTTGCGACTATCGGCGGCAAAAGCAAGGTCGTCGGTTTTTCCGTCGCAGATGGCAGCGAGAAAGATTTGTCATCCGAGTCGTTTGCGTTTTCCGCGCGTGTTCAATGGCTGCCGGACATGACGGGACTGATTGTCGTCGCGGGTGATAGTCC
>DATNDM010000558.1:0-4023 GCA_035553235.1 Pyrinomonadaceae bacterium
TGGCGGCACAAGGGCGTCGAGAGTAATGCGATTCCGTCGCCTGTCGCGAATAGCGAGGTGGCGTTTATCGTTGCGGGCTTCCCGGCAAAGATCGCGATGGCGCTCAAACTCGGTCAGAGCGGAGATCTCACCGGCACTCCAAATGAGCTTTGGACGTATGCGAAGGGAACTGCGTACGTGCCCTCGCCCATCCTCTACGGCGACTACCTTTACCTGACCACCGACCGCGGTGTGCTGACGTGTCTCGACGCCAAGACGGGTGAAGTCAAATACGAAGGCGGTCGCATTCCGATCCCCGCGACGTTTACGGCGTCACCAGTCGCATTCGAAGGCAAGATTCTGATGACGAGCGAAGACGGCGACACGTTCATCGTGAAGGCCGGTCCCAAGCATGAAATCCTCGGCACGAACTCGGTTGGCGAGCCTGTTTATGCCTCCCCCGCGATTGCCGATGGGCGCATCTTCATTCGGGGCGAAAAGAATCTTTACTGCATTGGAACATAAACCCGTTAAGATCCGTCTAATTCGTGGCATACCTTAACCGCGGATTAGACGGATCTCAGGACGGATTTTATGATCAAAAGACTACTCCTTCTGACGCTGGTCTTCTGCGCCGCGTGCAGCAAGAGCTCAAACGACGCTCACTACGCGCAACTCGAGCAGAATCGCAACCAACAAGCCGCACAACAACCCGCGCCCACGGCCGCCGCGCCGAGCCCGAGCCCGAGTCCCTCTGCGAGTGTCGCGGCCTCACCAGGCGAAACAGCCGCCGCCGCGCCTGCGCCATCGCGAAACTACTGGACGAACTTCCGCGGTCCGAAACGTGATGGCAGGTACGACGAAGCGAGTGTCTCGACGCACTGGCCCGCGAACGGATTGCCGGTAGTTTGGAAACAGCCTGTCGGAATCGGACATGCCTCGTTCGTCATCGCTGACGGCAAGGCGTATACGATCGAACAGCGTCGTAGTCAGGAAGTCGTTGCCGCTTACGACCTGAACAACGGTCACGAGCTTTGGACGCAGAAGTGGAACGCTGAATTCACGGATTCAACCGGTGATGGTCCACGCTCTACTCCTACCTGGGACCAGGGCCGCCTTTATGCACTCGGGGCGACCGGCGAGTTGCGCTGTCTCGATGCGAACAGTGGCGCAGTGATCTGGGGCAAGAATATCCTGACCGATAATCAGGCCAAAAATCTGCCGTGGGCGCAGGCTGCGTCGCCGCTGATTGTTGATGACAAAGTCATCGTGCTGCCGGGCGGCGCGAACGGCAAGTCTGTCGTCGCCTACAACAAGATGACGGGCGCGCCTGTTTGGAAAGTGCTCGACGATCCGCAAGCGTACGTGTCACCGATGCTGGTGGAACTGGCCGGACGCCGCCAGATTGTTGTAGTCAGTTCGTGGCGTGTGTTGGGCCTCGCACCGGAGAACGGCACGCTGCTGTGGAGTTATAAATGGGACACTGACAACGGCATCAACGTTTCGCAGCCGATCATGGTCGATCGGAATCGCTTCTTCATTTCGTCGGGTTACGGGAAAGGCGCCGCGCTGGTTGAAGTGAAGGGGAGTGGCAACAGTTACACCGCGTCGACGATCTGGGAGAACAAAAACATGAAGAACAAGTTCAATAGCTCTGTTCTTCATGACGGCTACATCTACGGTCTCGATGAAGGAATTCTTGTTTGCCTCGATGTGAACACCGGGGAGCGCAAGTGGAAAGACGGCCGCTACGGTTACGGGCAGGTCGTGCTTGCCGGGAATCATCTGATTGTGACTTCAGACCAGGGCGACGTCGCGCTCGTGAACGCCTCGCCTGACAAGTACACGGAAGTCGCGCGCTTCACGGCGTTGTCGGGCCAGACGTGGAATTATCCGGCGCTCGCGAGCGGAAAGCTCCTCGTGCGTAACTCGAACGAGATGGCTGCATTCGACATTTCCGGAAAATAATTTAGCCGCGGATCTACGCCGATAAACGCTGATCTGCGTTCATCCGCGTAAATCCGCGGCTAAAGACTCACTGCTTGATAAAGATTCGCTTCGCTTCGTACGAGACATTCGGGTTATCCACGTACATATCGATCACCAACTCGCCCTGACCCGAGATGGTCCACTTTCTGACTGTCTGCGTTTTCACCGGACCTTTCGGAGTTTCCGCGGTCGTCACGTCAGTCACCTGAATACCGCGGTCGCCGGGCAGCCAGATAGCCGTTCGTTTGCCCGTGGCCGGCGGCTGATTCGGGGCAACGAGCGGCGTGAAATCATATTCTTTGCCGTCGAGCACGTAAGTATCTTTCACGGTGCGTTCGTTGTTGGGTTGAATGAGCTTTGTTTCGAGTTCGATGCGGTCGTCTTTCTGCGTGATGGTGAGGGTCTGATTCATGTCCGCCGGAAGACCGAAGCTGCGGCTTCGATCCATCGTCCAGTTGCCACTGAAATTTGGTTTCGTTGCCGCCAAAGCGAGTACTGACAGTACAAAGATTGCGACGGTTACCAGGATAGTCCTTACCATTTCCAAGCTCCTCTCATCCGAAACTTTGCGCTTTCTCGCGAGTCTCTTCTGGTCGTCTCACCAGTGCGAGTAGCGGCCCGGTCATAAACGTCGTGACCAGCGCCATCAAGACCATCATTGCGAAAATCCGTCCCGACAGAATGCCGAGATCATAACCGATATTGAGTACTACGAGTTCCACTAATCCGCGCGTGTTCATCAACACACCGACCGAGAACGATTGCGTCCAGCTCAGGCCGGTCCAACGACTCATGAGCATGCTGCCACCCAGCTTGCCCGCGATCGCCACCAGAATGATCACGAGGCACATCAGCCATCCTTGCCAGTCATTCAGCAGACCAACCTGCATCCGCAAACCGGTGAACGCGAAGAAGAGCGGGAGCAACGCGTACGAGCCGAACGCCTCGAGCTTGTCTTTGAGAAAGATCCGAAATTCGGTAGCCCGCGGCATCACGACACCCGCGATGAACGCTCCAAACAAAGCGTGAATGCCGATAGTTTCAGTGATCAGTGCGCAACACAGTACGAACGCGAGAATGATCGGGATCAAACGTCGCCGGTGTTGTTGCGAGTCAGGATCCTTGACGAGCCGCGCCAACTGCGGTCGCACTAACAGAATCATGGCCGCAGCAAACGCGAGCGTTAACCCGATCGTGATCACAGAACCGAAGAGACCAGTGGATTTCACCAGCGCGATCACGAACGCCAGGATGCACCACGCGGTGACGTCGTCGACAGCCGCACACGTCAGCGCCATCGATCCGAGCGGGGTGTGCGTCAGGTTGCGATCTTCAAGAATCCGCGCGAGCACCGGAAAGGCGGTGATGCTCATTGCAACACCGATGAATAACGCAAATGCGTTGAACGAGGTTCCTGCGGGTGCGAGACTCTGGTAAAGAAAAAGCGCCAGCGTGGAGCCGAGCAGAAAAGGCACGATGATGCTCGCGTGACTGATCATCACTGCCGCCGATCCTTTTTCTCGTACATGCCGGACGTTCAACTCCATGCCCACGATGAACATGAAAAGCACGACACCGATCTGGCTGAGTAGTCGCAACGTGTCCAGTGATGACGAGGGAAAGAGAAATGTCATCGCTGCGGGTGAAATCAGTCCGAGCACTGACGGTCCAAGCACGATCCCGGCGATCATCTCGCCCATCACCGGTGGCTGGTGGATTGCGCGAAAGAGTCTTCTGAACAACCCGGCCAGGATTAAGATCACGACGATCTGCATCAGCAGAATGCTGATCGACGTCCGGAAGTTTTCGTAGAGGAGACTCGTCGAACTCGCCGGAGGCGGTTGAGAGGTCACGTTGGTGGGATAAAGTCGCGACCCCGCAGCGATGATGAGCCAGATGCCGCCCAGAAAGATGAGCAACAGCAGGAAGTATTGAAAAAATGTCCGAAAATCCAGGAAACTGAAGCGTGATCGAGCGGGCATCGACATTCTATACAACGCTCATCGCGGAGAGCGCAACCTAGTTCCCGGTCAACACGTAATATCTTTTTCTTCT
>DATNDM010000559.1:0-6732 GCA_035553235.1 Pyrinomonadaceae bacterium
CGTAGTGTCTTAGTTTGAGCTTCTTCTCACAGAGAAATTTAAACTAAGACACCGCCGAGCAGCGGTAGTGCCCTGGTTTGAGAGATTTCTCTGTGCAACCTCTGTGTTCTCTGTGTCTCGGTGGTGATTTCCGGCCAACACAACCACGGAGACACAGAGAACACAGAGGTTGCACAGAGAAGCAGTTCAAATTAGGTCACCATCCGAGCAGCGCAAATCTTAACGGATGGCCCGGGGTCGTAGTAAACTTTCCGGCGCTTTGCCCAGAAAATCTGTTCGAACAATCAGGAGGTTTCCCGTGAATAACATGCTGCGGGGTACATGCGCCTTGGTTCTTTTCCTTCTTCTCGCCCACACCGCGTCGGCCCAGGACCAGCCGACGCTCGCCAAAGACTCGCTGCAAATCACTGCGTTCACGGTCAACGTTTACAAAGGCAATTACGACGTGTGGAGTTGGCTGCCCAGGATGCAGTTTCGCGTGAATGGCCCAATCGCGAGTGGCAGCCAGCTTTACGTGCAGTATTCATTGCCAACCGGACCGTGGGTAAAGTTTGACTGCGATACCAGCAACGTCGAAAAGGGTTACTGGTGGAAAACGGAGTGCGGCGGCCGCGACATCGGCGAGGACAAGGCATCGCTTTACACCGGCCCGGTAAGTTTCGTAATCAAGTTGCGCAACGAGCTGCAAGGCACTGACGCCACGCTCTTCACCGGGAAAATGAAAGTCGCGAAAGCCCACTCAAACGAGGCTGGCCCAAAGGCGGCGCAGAAGTTTGTCTACTTCGTGGACCACGATTGGAACCTGCCGATTGGTTACGTTTACCTGACGCCCGCCGATGTTTTTGGTTGGAAGCTGCCTGATTTTCACGTCTCATTTTGGGTGCGCGGCGACGCTTACAAGTTTGATCCACACCTGTTCTATCAGGGCAAAGAAGTCGGCAAGACATTTTTGGACGGGATGGAAGTCGGTAAGGCGAGTTGCGAAGCCGTTGTCGAGAACAACACGACTCATTACGTCGAAGATGCATTGCCGCAAAAAGCAAAATGGGCGCGCGTTGAGTGCGACTTTCCAAACATCAAAGGCAGCAACACGACCAGCGACGACACCACGAAAGACCTCTTCACGCTCGCGGCAAATCCAGGCGAGTATGAATTCAAGCTGCTTTGGAACAACAAGCTGGCGCGCTCGATGAAGTTCACGGTGCAGGCCGGCGGGAAGTTTGACAACGGTATCGCGTCGAGCAATCAACTCGGCAGCGATCGCGTGATCGTTCCGGTTACGATCATTGGCGACCAGGACGGCATGTGGAACAAAACGGCGTGGCAAACCGAGGCGTTTTACGGGAATCCCTTGAAAGGGTTCACTCCCACACCGTAACAGACCACAAAAAGCACAAAGCCGTCCACAGATTTACGCAGACTGATTGAATGAATCGCCGTAATCTGTGGATGGCTTTTGTGTCTTCAATCTTGTGGCCGTGCGGGCGAGGCTGAACAACACAAACCCCAGCGCGATGCTCGACAAGCCAAGCACGATGTAGATCAGCCAGGGCGCGCGTTCGGTCAGCGGCTTCGGTTCGGGCTTGTATTCGCTATTGGCGGACACGCCGGCGAGTTGGCTATGAATCGGCTCTCCCGAAAGTCGTAGCGCCACTTCATTTTCGAAATCGTAGTGCGGCGCCGGGACGTTTTCGTTTCCGAAGTACAACCGCAACGGTGCTGACGCGGGCGATTTCAACTCGTACACAAGCTGACGCGCCGGTGCGCTCGCATTGATCGACATGATGTTCAAGGTCGGATTGCTGTAATCCGTGATTTGCAATCGCAGCTTGCGCGCAACGGTTTCTTTATTGAAGTAAATGACGAGCGGCTTCTTTTCCTCGCCATAGTGACGAGTCAGATTACCGTTCGCAATTAAGCGGATGTTCTGCGGATCATCGATCACCTCGACTTGAAATGGACGCGAAAACGAATCTTCGGCGATGTCGAGACTGAGACGATCACACGGCGCCCGCCCGCCAAGATCAAGACTCCAAACAGTCGCATACGCACCCTGATTGCGCTCCAATTGATACGACGGCACAGGCACGTACCACGTCGACAACAAACCCTTTTCACGCATCGCCATCATCACCTTGACGCTCCTGACTTGCGGCGTCTCACGGTCGGTGATTGGATCGCGCGAGACTCTCACGCGCAGGTATCGATAACGACTCGTCGGATAATTGACTTTGTCTGACTCAGCGACGTTGTTTTGCGATGCGAAACTGAAAAGCACACCGTCGTTACTCAGCGTCCGCCATTCGCGACCCGTGTCGCTGCCTTCGATCACGACCTGGCGCCGGAAGTTTATGCCGTTGGTTTCGATATCGATTTCATTATGCTCGCCGGGAGTTTCACCGAGATCGACAGTCACTTCACTCGTTGCTGGCCCGGCGGATCCGTGATTGAAAAGGCGTGCGGGGATCTCTCGCCGAGCGTCGAGATCTCTGCGGATGCGGATGGCGTAAGGAATCTCGCGGTTCGCGGAGTCGAACAGGCGCAGATCAGCGAGGTCGGCCCGCGCCTTGTCCATCACGGGAAGCGGAACAACGAGATCGTACAGTTGACCACCAGAACGTTGCGGCTTGACCTCGACGTAGTAAGGCCACAGCGATAATGAAGTTTGCGCGGAGACGGTAACGACGAGGACCAGCGCCGCGGCGCTCACGAAGAGTAGAGATTTCATGTGACTGACTCCCGCGAATGAAATGCCCGGTGATAAGCCCAGGCAACCAGCAGTAACAGAATGCCGAGTACGAAGAACACGATGATGCGATAAAGCGGCTCGAGTTGTGCGAGGTCGACCAGCATCGCCTTCACGATCGTGAATGCAAAGAGCGCGAGCGCGGCCCAACGGGCTGTAGCCACACGACGCACGAATCCGAACGCGGCGAGCGCGGCAGCGTAAACGGCCCAGAGCACCGACAGCGCCATCTGGCCCAACCAGCGCTCGTGGTTCGCGTCTGCCGGCGTCTTTTGAGCGAGCGCGCGGCCGACGAAGTATGTGTGAGTCTCGATCGAGATCAGCAGCCAGAACGCAAACGCGGCGCACAAAGCGATCACGAGTTTTGTCGCGCGGGCACTGGCGAGACTTCGTTTGCTCGCGCGATCGAAGAGATATACGGCGGCGATATAACACCCGATGACCGCGAGTGACGAAAGAAAGTAGCGATTGAAGACGGGAGTGAATGCCGGCCGGTAACCGTAAGGCGTATCCCAGAAAAGGAACTTGAAAAACGCGAGTGCAAACAGCGCGAACGCGTGCGCACGCAGTCGCAGCGATTGAATTTCGAGCCCGGCCCAGAGTATCGCGACACCTTCAACGCCCCACGCAATCGTGATCCAGTTTGAACGTAACTGGATGGGGATCGCGATCGTAACGAACGTCAGTGCGACCGCGATCAGCAACAAGATTTCACGCCGGCTCTGCACGCCTTGCGTTAATAGAAACTTCGCGATGCCCGCATACAGCAGCGCCATGACGATCGCGAATGCACCCATCCAATCGTGATGAGTTGAGTTGAACAGGTGATAAGTCGTCGCAAAGAAGACGAACGGATTAGCCAGCAGCAGCATCGCGTCTTCGAGCGTCGGCGGCTCGCGGCGGAGCACTTCGCGTAGGAGATGGGCCAGGAGGAAGAGAACGAATATCGCGGCTTGAAAGGCGAGAACGGCGCTGCGTTTCTGGAGATGGTAGTTTTCGTTGTACCAGGCCCAGAAGAGTAGTTGCGTGCCGTAGTAGGCGATCGAGCTGAGCCCGCGCCAGTGTTTGAGCAGCGCCAAAGTGCCGGCGTCGAGCACGACGAGATAGGTGAAGAACGATCGATACTGATCGCGATCGGAGTGCAGCAGAACGGGTGTCAGTAGTCCGCCAATCAGCGCCATGATCGCGATCGCGGGCGCGTTGTAGACGAGCGCGAGCGCGGCGGTTTCGGCCATCATGATCGCGAGGAACGCAAACGCGGTCGTCTGTCCGACCAGATGGTAATAGCCGAAAGCCGCGTACGTCGAAAGATAAAGCAGCACGATGCCGCCGCTGGTCAGTATCTGTGAAAAGATCCGCCAGCCTCGTTGTTGATACTTCAGGCCCGTAATGCACATCGCGATGCCGAACGCGATGCCGATTGAGACGCGGCCCAGTTCGCCGATCCACCGATTGTCGAAGGCGTATTTCAGAAAGAACGCGGTCGCGAAAAGAATCAGCAGCACCGCGATCCAGCCGATCCATCTGCGGCCGATGATCGACTCGAGATCGAAGGCACTTAGCGTTGGAGGCGGTGATGGTGGTTGTGTTATCGGTGGTGGTGCTACTGGTTCGGGCGGCGGTTTTGGATGAGGCTCTCGTACAGGTTCCGCGACCACGGGCCGTCCCGCGAGCGCGGCTTCGAGTTGCGCGATCCTCCTTCTGGTGTTTACTGAAAGTACAATCGCGACAACGGGCAGTACGATTGCAGTAACCAGCGCTGCAAGCAGGAACAACACGAGGATCAGGACGATGAGTTGATCCATTCAGGCGCGAACAATAGCACAAAGAACTGCGTTTCTCGGTGAAAATCCGCGTTTCTCGTGTACAATGCCGTTCGGGATGACGAGGGAAGAAATCGCCAATACCATCAGCCACGGACTCGGACTGGTCCTCGCGCTCGGCGCCGTTCCAATCCTAATTGCCGCCGCCGTCCGCGCGGGCAGTGTTCGCTTCATCGTCGGTGTCAGCGTGTTTGGCGCGACGGTGGTTTTGCTCTATCTCGCCTCGACGCTCTACCACTCGTTAACACACGATGCTGCGAAACGATTGTTTCGGCTCTTCGATCACACGGCCATCTTCCTGCTGATCGCGGGAACGTACACGCCGTTCAGTCTCGGTGTGCTGCGTGGTCCATGGGGCTGGTCGTTGCTGGCCGCAATCTGGGCACTCGCGATCGTCGGCATCACGTTGAAAATCAACAAGCGAACACGGCATTCGCCGATCGGCATCGTGCTCTACGTGATCATGGGCTGGCTCGCGATCGTCGCCGTGAAGCCGATGTTGATGCTGATCCCTGTGCCGGGTCTTGTTTTGATACTCGCTGGCGGAGTCGCGTACACGGGTGGGCTCGCGTTCTTCGCCGCCCAGCGCATTCGTTACAATCACTTCATCTGGCATCTCTTCGTGATCGCCGGGACGACGTGCCACTTCTTCGCCGTCCTCTGGTACGGATCGTAGGCCACAAAAGGCACAAAAAGCACAAAATTGATGTGGAGCGAAGGATTAATGACCTTCATCTCTCACATCAATTTTGTGCTTTTTGTGCCTTTTGTGGCCTACTTTGATTTGTATTGGAACGTGATCCGGGTTTCCTCCTCCATCACGAGCGGTCGCACGAAGCGGTACGACTTACCACTCCGCGGCACTTCCACCGCAACCGGCAGAATTCCCGCAACGCGACGCTGCAGATTAACTACGTTCTGCGACGTGGCGTTCAATAGCGAGAGCTGATTCCTCTTCACCGTGTCGTCGATACGGCGAGAGTTGATCTCTGCTGCTCCACCCGTGATGGTCACAACTTCGGAGACCGCACCCGCTTCCAGTGTCGTCCCAAGACTCGCAGGCTTCGACGATTGCAGGTTCAAATCCGTTTGCGCGATTTTGAAACCAGGAGCTGAAATCGTCACCTTCACTGCTCCCGGTTGGATTCCCGCGAGGCGCCAATGTCCTTCCTGATCGGCCTTCGTCGTTAAGCTGGTCCCAGTCTGCGTATTGGTGACAGTGACGTCCGCCCCGGGAATTACCGCATCTGCGCTATCGACAACCACGCCGCCGATCTGCCCGGGCTCGAGCGTGCTCAGATCAATTTGCGACCACGTATCAGCAGTGTCGTAAGCATTGTCGTCGCCCTCGACGATGTTCTTCGCGAGCGATGCGGGAAACAGTTCAGCGGAGAGCGCATTGCCGCCGAATTGCTTCACCTCGAGACGCTCGGGCAACGACACTTCCCACGTCAATAAGTTGACTGGAATGTCCAGCTTCGGCAGGCCCATGTTGTAAGCGCCACTCTTCGCGAAGCGCGCGCCCGAGTCGTAATAAACAAACGACACGTTGTACGCCTTCGACGAATCGAGGCCCGCGCGCAGCAACGGAACGCGACTACCATCTATGTCTTCGAGCGGCTTCACGCGTTCGCCTTCGATTTCCGCGGACAGCAGTTTCACACCCGCGGGCAACTCGACTTTCATGTACGGCTTCGCGTGGTTACGCACACGCAGCGAGATCTCAGTCAGCATCCGTCCTTCGATGTTCGTGAGCGTGGTGACTGTGGCGCGCTCCGCGACTGCGGAAAGCACGTCGGCATCGAGAAACTGTTGCCATTCGAGTTGCAGCCTGGGAGCGTCGCTCGCGCGGCGGTTGTAGCGAAACGCGGCTTGCAGTGGAAAATGCGAAAGCGAGCGCGTGATCGCTCCTGCTTCGCGCACGTCCATGCGACGCAGCCCGCCTGACTCAGTTGCCTTTAGTTCCATTGCGCCTGCGGCCTCGACGAGCAGTTCGCCCGTTTCGCGCTGTGCATCGACGAAGGACAGCAACGGCGCTTCGGCCTGTGTCTCGCGGTTGTTTCGTTCGATCGCGATCAGGAATTGATGACTGCGCTTCGCGGGATCGTGAACGCGTAGCGTCAGCGTGTTTCCGGAAACGTCTTGCGATTCGAGCGTGCTGCC
>DATNDM010000560.1:0-2329 GCA_035553235.1 Pyrinomonadaceae bacterium
CGCGTCGCCTGCAACGCCGGCGCGAATCCGAAGACGATACCCGCCGCGACCGATACCATCAGCGAGAACAGCAGGACACGCCAATCGACCTCAACGTCGAGTGCCAGCGGGAAGTCGATCGGAGGCTTAAGTGCGACCAGCACCTTGATGATCCAGAGCGCCAGCAACAAACCGGCAGTCCCACCCGCAAACGAGAGCAAAACACTTTCGGTCAGAAGCTGACGGATCAATCGCAGCCGGTTCGCGCCCATCGCCAAACGGATCGCGATCTCTTTGCGACGATCCGTCGCACGCGCCAGCATGAGACCAGCGAGATTCGTGCACGTAACGAGTAGAACCAATCCGACGGCAGCCATCATCACCCACGTGAAACTCACAACCGCGCCGCGCAGGTCCGGGAGGATGAATCCGGGTGGGACGATCTTGACCGTTTGTCCCTCGTTTGAGTCGGGATATTCTTTGCCAAGCTGCTGGGCCAGCAGGTTGAGCGACGCCTCTGCCTGGCGCGCGTTGACTCCGCTCTTTAGACGTCCGACAGCGAAAAAGTTTTTCGAGTTGCGATTATCGAGCCACGTCGCGCCCGGCTCGACCCATTCCATCATCGACGCCGGCACCCACATTTCAGGTGAATAGACCAGCTCGGTGCCTTTGAAGCCTTGCGGCGTAATGCCGATCACTTTGAACTGGTGATCGTTGATGAGCACGTCTCTGCCGACGAGATTCGGATCGCCGCCGAAGCGTCTCTGCCAACAGTCGTAACCGACGACGATCACTGGATGCGAGAGTTTTGTCTGGTCTTCTTCAGGAAGAAACGTGCGGCCGCGAATGGCTTTCACGTTGAGAACGTCGAAGTAATTGCCGGAAACTTCATAGCCCCAGACGCGCTCGTTCACGCCACTTCGACTGAGGCTCAAGGGCACGAAACGATAGACGAGCAACCCGGAAAGCACGTCGTTGTGATCGCGAAAGTCTTTGTAGTTCGGATACGAGAACGCCGACATCGAGTCGTCCTTGCCGCGCAGCGCGACGGAGACTATCTCAGTTGCGTGCGGGACGGGCAGTGAGCGCAGCAGCACGGTATTCACGAGGCTGAAGATCGCGGTATTGGCGCCGATGCCGAGCGCGAGCGTGATCACTGCAATCGCGACGAATCCCGGACGTTTGATGAGGCTTCGAATCGCGTAACGGATGTCTTTGATTAGTGTTTCCATAAAATCTCTCTTAAACGCGGATTTACGCGGACTTATTCATAACGTAGGGCGATCAATGGATCGACTTTGGTCGCGCGTCGCGCCGGCAGATAACACGCCAGCAGCGCCACCACTGACAACAGCGCAGGCACGAGGATGAACGTCGTCACGTCGTATCCACTGATCCCGATCAACAACGACGACAACACCTGCGCGAGCGCGAGCGCCAGCAGCAATCCAATCACGACACCCGCCGCCGCGAGTCGCATTCCCTGTCGCGTGATCATCTTCATCACGTCGCGGCGGTTCGCGCCAAGCGCCATGCGAATGCCGACCTCGCGCGTGCGCTGCGAAACGACGTAAGCCATCACGCTGTACAAGCCGACCGCGCTCAGCAGGATCGCCACGACCGCAAACGCGACCGAAAAACTCGCCGCCATGTTCGGCGCCCACAGCGCATACGTCTTGTGATCGTCCATCGTCTTCACTCCCGACAACGGCACACGACGATCGATAGCCTGCACCTCCGTGCGAATCGCGCCGACCAGCGAACGCGGATCAACGCTCGCCCGCACCACCATCGCCATCGGGCGCGGCCGCAGTTGGCCCATCGAGTAGTAGAAGAACGGCTTCGGATCTTCCGCGAGCGCGCGATACTTGCCCGTCTTCACCACACCGACGACTTCCGACGCATCGTGACTGTCAGCACCCATGAAGATCCGTTTTCCGACTGCGCTCTCACCCGGCCAAAGCTGTTCGGCCATTTTCTGATTGACGATGATCACGCGCTGTGTTTTTGGCTGATCTCGATCGTCAAAGTCGCGGCCGTCGAGAATCGGAATCTGCATCGTCTTGAAGTAGCCGGGACTGACTATGTTCGTCATGATCACACGTCCCGCACTGCCTTTCGCGAGCGTCTCGCCTTCCTTCAAAACCGGACCGGTGGAATTCGAGCTGTCGCCTAGCGGGAGCGTTTGTGCATACGAGACGGCGTCAACACCCGGAACGTGCGACACGCGTTCGAGCACCTGCCGGTAGAACTGTCGCGACTGCTCGTTCTCGTAACCAAGCAGAGTCGGACTGAGCGACACGATCAGTCCGTTCTTGTTACCAAAACCCGGATCCATCGTCTGCGCTTT